>SLSG01000219.1 GCA_007130545.1 Bacteroidales bacterium
AATTTAAAAACCAATAATTGTCGGATATGCCAGCATTAAATATTCTTGTTGTGGAGGATGAGTTCCTTGTTGCAGCAGACATTGAAGAAAGCCTGATCAGCCTTGGGTACAAGGTGCAGAATACGGTGGCCAGCGGTCCGGCCGCCATTGCCGAGGTGGAGAAAAACCTGCCCGATTTGATCCTGATGGACATTATCCTGAAAGGGGAAATGACAGGCATAGAGGCGGCCACTGTCATAGGGGAAAAGCACAATGTGCCGATCATCTACCTGACCGCCAATGCTGATTTTGCCACCGTGGAAAAGGCAAAGATATCCCTGCCTTACGGGTACATCCTGAAGCCTTTTACCGAGAAGGAACTGCAGACAAACATCGAGATCGCGCGGTTCAAATTTGAGAATGACCTGAAATCAAGAATAGAGAGCGACCAGTTCAACAAGTTCTTCCGGCTCAATGAGGAAAAGGAGGAATTGTTGATGGTGGACTCAGACAAGGGGCTGGAAAAGATTCATCTCCCGGATGTATACTATATTGAGCAAAGCGGGGAGAACTGCAAGGCCCATATGCGCGGGGATAATGTGCTGATCCGAAGCACCCTGGATGAGATCGCATCCCATTTCCCGGCCGATAAGTTTGTTAGGGTCAGCCGCGACCACCTGGTCAACATAGACAAGATTTTCATTGCCAAATTCCCGGAGATCATCATTGCCGACAAGATGTCTGTGATCATTGTAGAGAAGGAGTACAAGGAGGCATTTGAGTCCAGGATGAACAGCTAGGCTAAGCCGTTAATACCCATAAACGATGGATAATAGGTCAATTACTGATACCATTGGATTAGAAGGCTTCGCCGAGATGTTGTTCGAGAAAAACGGACCCGATCCTGACGAGTATGAAGAAGTGCTCCGATTTGTTGACATGATAAAGGCCGACGAAGTGGAAGCATTCCGTCAGGTTATGAAACCTATTCTGACACCGGCAAGCATTATTGGCTTCTGTTATTCAAAACCATTTGGGTATAGCGGAGATTTTTTCATTATTGAGAAAATCTACCAAAAATTCATCAGTACCGATTCAAGGTATAGGAAATGGGATGAATTTGCGCATCGGTTTCCGGCTGTCATTGCGGTTGTGAACCGCAAGAAGCTGGCCATTGAAGTATTAAGGCAATTCAATGAAAAGGCAAGTGTCGAAGGAGAAAAGTCCGTCTTGATTCTTGGCAGCGGACCGGCCACGGAGGTGAATGAATACCTGAGGGATGTTCAGGAAAACCATTTGGTGTTTGATATGATCGATCTGGACCAGCGGGCCATCGACTATGCCAAAAACAAGAACCGGGAGTATTTGCACTGCATGCGTTTTGAGAATAAAAATGTGATCCGGTATTTGCCTGAAAAACAATATGATTTGATCTGGAGTGCCGGACTCTTTGACTATTTCAAGGACAAGCACTTTGTGTTCCTCCTGAAGAAGTTTTACGAGTATGTGCTTCCAGGCGGGGAAATGATCATCGGGAATTTCAATGTGGAAAATCCTTCCCGCAAGATCATGGAGGTGCTTGGCGACTGGTTCCTTTTCCATCGCTCAAAAGAGGAGTTGCTGGGATTTGCTCACCAGGCAGGCATACCGGCAGAAAAGGCCTCCGTATTGGCGGAGCCTATTGGGGTGAATCTTTTTTTACGTACTGTGAAATAATCAGTGCTGGAAGTAGGATTTAGATACAATCTTCCAGGCATTCCCGAATTTGTACAGAAGCAGGTAGTCGGTAAAGATCAGCTGGTTTTCCCTATGCAGTTCCAGCTTCACCATCGCTGCATTGCCGGTGACATCCACTTCCAGGAATTTTCCGCTGACCCTTGGTTGGCCCGCACTGGCCGGATTGGCTTTTCTTTCCTCAAGGCGTTGCAGCCAGTCAGAGATCGGGAATTTGGACAAACGCCCGTTGCGGTTGATCAGCATTTCAAAATCCGGGTGAAACCCCTGGCGAACGGCGTCCAGGTCGCCCAGGTTCTGTATCCCTTCCACATAGGCCTCGTTGATCACTTTTTTTACTGCTTCCTTGTCTGCAGTCTGTCCGTAAGCCTGGCCCATAAAGAACACGGCCGCAAAAATAAAAATGCCCAGGATTTTTTTCATGGTTTAAGTTTTACACGTTCCTTTCCAACAAATATGCCTATGTGCGTTACTTACTGGCAAACAACAAGTTGCTAAAGGAATGCGGGTCTCCGGGAAAAAATCGGGAAAAAAAACCGCGCACTGGCGGACACTGATGTCCGAAAACGGGCGTTTAAAGTTTACTCCCTTTTGGCCCGGTCGCGGGTCCAGGTTGTTTCCCTTCCCAGGAATCGCATGCCGAGCACGAAACCCTTTATCTTGAGGGTATTGTTCCCGTCAAGCCACATATAACAATCATAGGTCCGGCCGTTTTTCGGGTCATAAATGGTGCCGCCGGCCCATTCCTTTTTCGAGTCGTTGTAGGTAAAACCCTTTAAAAGTTCAAGTCCGATGATCGGTGTGTTGTGCCTCGACTTGTCCGGGTTTTCATCATCCACCTTGGGCCTTCCCTGTTCATTCAGCGGTTCCTCCAGCCAGACGACCCGCCCGTAGTATTTGTTATCCGCCTTTCTGAGGATCTCTACCTGTGAATCCCCCTCGGCCGTCAGCCAAAAGCCAACAACCTGGTTGGCTTGTCCGAATGCCAGTAAAGACATCCCCATCATTACAGCCACCAATAAGCCTTTCTTTTTCATTTTGTGCAGTTTGGTAAATCCTGAATAAAAAACCCGGAAAGCAGGCAGCCTTCCGGGTTGTAAATATACAAAGTTTAATGTTCAAACGATTGCTTTATTAAACAAACGTTAAAGATTTTTTGCGTAGGATTCTGCTTCCCTGAATACCCGCATGAAGTTGCCTGACCAGATTTTCTCAATGTCTTTTTTGCTGTAGCCGCGTCTTACGAGTTCCAGGGTAATATTCCCCAGCTCGGACACGTCGTAGCAATCCTCCAATGCGCCACCGCCATCAAAATCGGTGCCGATGCCCACATAGTCGATCCCGACCAGGTTCACGACATGGTCGACATGGTCTACCAGATCTGCCACCGTGGCCATGGGCCTGGGATATTTTTCATTCAGGCGCTCCCACTCCCTCCGCCTTTCCTCCAGCTCCTCGTCAGACATCTGCTCGACACTTTCAAAGCGTGTCCTCAGCTCGGCAAAGGCAGAATCCCTGGCCAGGTCCGGTTCCATTTCCTTCACATAGGAGCTGAGCACGCATAACTGAAGCACCCCGCCGTTTGCTGCCAGGGCGCGGATCATGTCGTCATCCAGGTTCCTTGGGTGGTCGCAGATCGCCCTCGCATTGGAATGGGAGGCGATCACCGGGCTGCGGGTTTCTTCCAGCACATCATAAAATGCCCGGTCTGAAATATGGGTGACATCCACCATCATACCCAAGCGGTTCAACTCCCTGACCACTTCCCTGCCAAATTCCGAAAGTCCGCCATGCGTTTCCCCGTCCCTGTCGGTGGAGGCATCACAGATCTGGTTGTTGCGCGAGTGGGACAGTCCCAGGTAGCGCCCGCCCAGGTCATAAAAGGTTTGGAGCAGGGAAAGGTCCTTACCTATGGGATAACCGTTCTCCACGCCAATATATATGGCCCTTCTCCCTTCCTCCCGGAGCCGGTAGGCATCATCGGAGGTCAGGGCGAGTCCGGCTACATCCTGGTTCTGCGCCAGGGTGCGGTGGATGATGTCAAATATATCCAGGGCCCTGTTCCTGGCTGCCTCGTATGATTCGGGATCAAGTGGACCCTGTCCGACATAAACCGCAAAAAACGCCGCGTCCAGTCCGCCTTCCTCCATGCGGGGGAAGTCCAGCTTGCCGCCCCGGTTGCGGGGATCGTTGCGCTTACTGATGTCAAAGCCTTCGCGCCCAATCATCAGCGGGGTGTCCACATGGCTGTCAATGGTGAGTACTTCTGCATGGATGGAGGCAGCTTTTTGCTGTATCCGTTCCTCTGAAGGGGTGCAGGAAAAAAACAAAACAGCGGCAGCAAGGGCCGCGAGCGGCAGGGTGGGGAACCGGAACTTCATGGTATCTGTCAATGATTTATAGTGCTTGAAGTATTTACAAGCGGTAAAAATACATTTTTTCCGACAGCAGGTTCCGTGCGATCCGGACCAGAAGTTTTAAAAAATCATAAAAATGCCGTGGTTCAGATCCCCATCCGTAGCCCGGCCCTTGCGCCAAACCAATATTTGCTGGTGTAGTTCCGGTGGTTGCGTTCATAAAACACCCGGGAAGGTGCAATGTCGGCCGTAGAGTGATGACAGTCCGGGCAATCGCGGTAATAATGGTTATAAAGCACTGCACCGGCAAAAAGCTGGATCCTGTTCCCTGCGTTGACTCCCAGCAGCAGCCTGCCCTCATTCAGCATGTCGGTCTCACGGATTTTCCAGCTCCAGTCTGTCCGCAATTGCGTGGAGTGTGCTTCGATGTTCATGACCAATGCTTCTGAAAGGGCAATGGCCGTTCCGATCCCATACCCAAAGCCGCCGGTCCGGCCGGAATCAAACGGGCGGTATCCGGCAGAAAAGATATTGTAGAAAGCAGGCAACCCGATCCGAAAGGCCGCGCCCACATGCAAGGCGTCAGACCCTGAAATCTCAAATTGACGTAGGCCGCCCCTTTTGACGATGCTCAAAAAGCCGATGGGAAGTCCGGATATGGTGTCGGCAATATTGATGAACCCCAGCTGTATGCCTTCCACCTCCCGGGCAATGTTCAGGAAGCCTGCTGCCTGTATGCCCCGGACGTTCCCTGCAGTATTCATGAAACCTGCCAGTTGGGGTCCATAGACATCGCCCCCGGTGAAATTCCCGAATCCGGCGCCCTGAAATCCCATAAAGTTGCCCCCGGTAACGTTGGCAAATCCTGCTCCTGCAAAACCCTGGTGGTTGCCGCCGGTAACGTTGGCAAATCCTGCCCCTGTGAAACCCTGGTGGTTGCCGCCGGTAACGTTGGCAAATCCTGCTCCTGCGAAACCCTGGTGGTTGCCGCCGGTAACGTTGGCAAATCCTGCCCCTGTGAAACCCTTAAAGCTGCCCCCGGTGATGTTCAGAAAGCCGGAACCACGGAGTGCCTGTACGTCGCCTCCGGCCACATTGATAAATCCGGCAGCCTGTATTCCCCTGAGGTCCCCGGATACCAGATTCCCGAAACCGGAAACCTGTACTCCCCGGACATTTCCCCGGGTAATGTTCAGGAAGCCCCCGGCCTCCACCCCTTCAATGCCTCCGGTAATGCCGGCAAGGATGTTTACACTCAAGCGGTATGTGTTGTTTATTGCATTGGCCCCGTCAGAACCAATGAATGGGATAAGGCTCAGCTGGAAATCCTTAACCGGTTTGCTTTCCGGAAGGTCCGGATTTTGTCCCATCGCTACGTTCAGAAGCATGGCGATGGCAATAAATGATAAAAATGCCTTGTTCTTCATGGTATTTGCATTAATTTCCCTGCCGGGTTTCAAATATCGTGCCAGCCAATATTTATAACAAGCCCGATAATTTAATTTTTTCACAGGATTCCCGGAACGTGAATGAACCCCTGGGCATGTCCGTTTGTTCGAATATGCAAAGGGATTGACCAAATCGCCTCGAATGATGGATTCCGGATCAAGATTTTATTTTCGGATGGCTTTGCTGTTTTGGGTGATTTGCCTGGGTGGTGCATCTGCCTATTCCCACCACTCGCCACCCGCTAACGGCATCTTTGTGGATACCATTCCCTCTCCAGACGTCCGGGAGCTGCCGGAAGTGATGGTGACGGCTTTCAATGTGCACAGAAGGCTGCTGGATGTGCCGGGTTCGGTGAGCATGATCCCTGCCTCCCGGATCGAGCGGGAAAACCCGATAACCTTGCTGCCACTGCTCAACCAGGCTTCCGGGGTCTTTGCCCATGCCGGCACCCTGAACACCAGCCGCATTACGATACGGGGCATCGGGGCCAGGGTGCCGTATGCCACTGGCAAGATCCGTGCTTACTTCAACCAGATCCCACTGACCAACGGTTCCGGGATCTCCATCCTGGAGCATATAGACCCGTCAGTGATCGACCGCATCGAGATTACGAAGGGCCCTGCTTCCAGTGCTTATGGAGCCGGACTGGGAGGTACGGTGAACATCACGGCCCGTCAGCCTGCCGGGCGTCCTTCCGGCATTGGGATCCGCACCGAAGCGGGCTCCTTTGGGTTGATGCAGAACAGCATAACGGCCGATCTGGGCAAAGGGCGCTCTTCTTCCAGCCTGGTATACAGCCGCACACGCAGCGACGGCTTCCGGGAGAACAACCAGTACCGCCGGGATGCGCTGACCTCGGTAACGAGCATCCAGGCTGGAGAGAACACTTCGCTGACGGCACTGCTGGCCTGGTCTGACATGAAAGGGGAAATCCCCAGCTCGATCGACAGCCTTACCTTTCACACCTCTCCGGGTTCCGCAGCCCAGAACTGGCTGCGCACCAAGGGATACGAAGATACCCGCAAACTGCTGGCCGGCTTGTCTGGGCGGCATTGGTTTTCGGACCAGCTTGCCGTGGATGCCAGTTTGTTCGGGACGGTGCACAATGAAATGGAAATGCGACCCTTTGACGTGCTTTACGAAGACAGGAGCAGCGGCGGAGGCAGGGCGAAAGCAAGTTATTTCATCCGGTCCGACCGGGTCTTGCTGGAGGCCATGGCCGGAGGCGAATTATTCCTGGAGGGCTTTCAATACAACACCCACGAAAACATCGGCGGGGAAGGCACACAGGGGATACAACTGAGCGACAACAAGGAATTTATCCGGGCGTTTAACCTGTTCTTGCAGGCCGACCTGGAAGTCGGAAGCATGAATGTTTCCGGCGGACTGAACCTGCATTCGACCAGGATTGACTACCGTGACCTTTTCCGGATTGGGGGCATTGACCGTTCGGCGGTTTATCAATACGGGGCCATCGTTTCCCCCAGAGTCAGCGCCAATTACCGCTACCGTCCCTACCAGGCCGTATTTCTGACCCTGAGTCATGGGTTTTCCCCGCCTTCCCTGTCGGAGACTCTCACCCCGGAGGGCTTTGTCAATCCTGAGATCCGCCCGGAACGGTCCTGGAACATCGAGGGTGGCCTGCGTGGGAACCTTTGGGGCCACCGTGTGTTCTATGACCTGAATGTATACAGCATGCGGGTGCAGGACCTGCTGGTGGCCGAGCGGGTGGGGGAAGACGCGTGGGTGGGGCGGAATGCCGGTGAATCGGTGCATCGCGGGCTGGAACTGGAGGGGGAGCTGGTGCTTATCCGCAGACCAGGAATTGCACCGTCGCAGGGCTTATCGACATCCGGGGCATCCGTGAAACAGCCGGGAAATGCCGGACCCTGGTGGGAGGCCAGCAGTCTTTCGCTGCGTCCGGTTCTGACTCTCAGTCAGTTCAGATTTACAGACTTCACAGACCGGGGGACAGACCATTCCGGGAACCACCTTCCAGGGATCCCTTTTGTAAGCGGACAGCTTTCACTGAACGGGGACTTTAAAGGGGGGATGTACTACTCCGGCGCGGTCCGCTTTGTGGGTGAAATGCCAATGAACGATGCGAATACCAGGTATTCAGACCCCTATGTGCTGTTCGGACTCTCTCTTGGATACAGGCACAAGCTGGGTCCGGTTTCGCTGGATGCCTACCTGAAGCTGAACAACCTCATGGACCGCCACCATGCTTCCATGATCCTGGTGAATGCACCCACTTTTGGGAATGCCCCGCCAAGGTATTATTATCCTGGCATGCCCAGGAACCTGGCCATCGGACTGGTTTTGCAATATGGTTTATAGTCCCCGAAAATTTATTTTAATTCCATAAAATAAATATATTTGTGGCCGAAAATCCGTTTGTAATCCCGGTATCATATGAACCTTCAAACCCACAGGATATTTCTCAGACCCACCCGGGAGGAGGATCTGGAGCAGATCCTGGAGATTGAGCATCAGAATGCAAGGTTCATTGGGGTGTACAGCCGCGAGAAGCACGGATTCATCATGCATGACCAATCCAAAATCCATTTGGCGATATTTGAAGCAGTCAGCTGTGAACTGGTAGGTTATGCCATCCTCGCGGGTTTGGGCGACCCGCACAATGCGGTTGAGTTCAGGCGGCTGGCTATTTCAAAAAAAGGGCAAGGTTTCGGCCGTGATGCCATCAGGCTGATCAAGCGCCTGTGTTTTG
>SLSG01000063.1 GCA_007130545.1 Bacteroidales bacterium
GACGTACCCATAAAGAGCAGCATCCCCATCAGAATTAGAATTCGCTTCATGTTCTTTTTGTTTTAGTTAATAACTGAGTGGTTAATTGGCACGGGCAAAACTTGGCGATTTCACCCGAACCGGACAAATTTATTAAAAAAAGTTATCATTGTGTTAATTTTTTCAAAAAATCGGCGAAACCCCAGTTTTTTCGGGATTTCCAGTACTTTTTAGAGGGGTAAAAAATGGGGTTTGACGGGAGGGTTTAAACACTTGTATAGAGAAACACCAAGATAGGTCGAAAAGGACGGGCATAAGAAAAAAAAACCGGTCCGGCAACGTGCCGGACCGGATGGAATGATTACCATGAAAATGCTTAAAGTCGGATAAACCAACGCAACCGAAGGTTAACCCGTGCCTGTCAGTTCACACCAGAGCGGGTGTCCCACCACATCTGCTGTCCCCACATATGGTTTACCACTCCTTGCAGTTTGGGGGTCACATTCGCGCTGTTCAGGTTTACTTCGTCAACCGGATATGGATACCTGAAAGGCGGACGGTTGTGCTGCCCGACATAAGAGGAGGCCGGCGCATGCTGTAGCAGAGGAACATCCGTTCTGCGGTTTTCCGCCCAGGCCTCGTTTCCGTTCTTGAACAGGGCTATCCACTTCTGAAGGTGGATCTGGTTGACGTCGTTTACCCAGGCCACACCGGGCTGCGCGATATATGCATCGTAACCATCCAGGTCGTATTCGGCCAGGGATGCGGCAACGCCCAGCTCATAAGCCTGCTGGGCTGAGACACCGCCGGTATTCCAGCCCCGGTAGGCTGCCTCCGCGATCATGAAATGCACTTCGGCTGCGCGCATGATGGGCGAAAAGCCTGCCGGCACATTACGGAAAATGGTCCCGATCCGGCTGATGTCAGACAGCACAAAAGTACCGTCAATGGCACCTGAAACAACTCCCCGGTATTCTCCGTCAGACGTGGCCGGTTTGGCATAAACCGGCAGGCGGGGGTCGCTGTGTTCCTTCAGAATGTCGATCAGGGTCTTGCACATACCGTGGTCATCCCTGTTATCCGTATCGGTCTGCCAGGGTTCCCGGTAAGGGGAGGACGATTGCCACCAAAGGTAGGCATTGTCATCATTGCTGGTCATAATCGGATAGGTCCCCGGTGCACCCAGGATCTCCTCAATATGCGTCCGGGCCACATTTGGCGCAATATTGGAGATCCGGGTTGCCATTCGCAGACGAAGAGAGTTGGTGAAGCGTTTCCACTTCATCATGTTTCCCCCGAACAACACGTCATTCGGACCTATGGCGTTGGCGGGAGCTGCAGAATACAAGGCGTTTGCCTGTTTGAGCTCCTCCAGCAAGGCCAGGTAAATGGATTCCTGGGTGTCGTATTCCGGGTTGGTAATCCCATCATGTCCCTGGGCTGCCTGGGTGTAAGGAATGTCCTTCCAACGGTCGGTAGCCACCTGGTAGATATAGGCACGGAATGTCATGGCCATGGCCCGGTAGTTCGGGTTGCCCCCTTCCCCGGATTCTTTCCGGATCACAATGTCCAGGTCATTGATGTTTACATAGGTGAAAAACCAGAGGTTGTTGACCACCCCTTCGCGGAAGCGGTAGGCGGCCTCGTCAATGTACTGGATCTTTCCCAGGTGGTTGGCATAGGAGGAAGGTTCGTTCATATCGCCCCATGCGTTGTAAAACTGCTGGGTATGGTACCTTATCACGTTTGCCATGATGTTGATCGAGGGAGCATCCAGCGGGTTGTTCGGGTCGGTGTTGATCTCCTCAAAATCCTTGGTGCAGGAAAGCGGCAGTAAGATCAACCCGAGCACAAAAGCTGTTATTATATGGTATTTCTTCATATTTCCAGGTTTTAAGTGAACTAAAAGCTAAGGTTGATTCTGAATCCGAGGCTGCGTGATGAAGGGATCTGGTATTGTTCCAGTCCGACGCCTGCATTCCCGACGCCAAAGCCAGTCTCCGGATCGATATTGATGTTGTTGGTTTTATGCGTATACAACAGGGCAATGTTCCTTCCGATAAAGGAAACGCTTGCACCGCGCAAAAACCCGGTCCTGGCAATGATGCTTCTCGGGATCTCAAAGCCAACGGCTATCTCACGAAGTTTTATAAAGGAGCCGTCAATGATAGAGGCTTCCTGGTTCCCCCAGAAGTCAAAGAAGTAAGTCTGGGCTGGTATGACGATGTCATTGGCCACCCCGCTGCCCACAGGGAAGCCGTTTTCATCGTATACGATTCCTCCTGCCGCATTGGTTTGGGCCTTGACCGCCCCCCAATCTTCCAGGATGTTTTGTCCGACGATGACCCCGTTCTCCCGGTAACCTTTTTCCGTCGTAAAGGCGGCCACCCCTGCGTAGCCCCCAAACCAGTGGGTTACGCTAAAAATGTCCCCTCCCATGCGCATGTCTACCAGGAAACTCATATTCAACCCTTTATAAGAAAATGAGTTCCGCACGCCTCCCAACCAGTCGGGGGTCGTATTGCCCACTTCAACCGGAACAGGGGTTTTCAGCACCCTGCCGTTTGTAGGGTGTACAATGACCCGGCCCTGGTCATCCCGCGCGAAGCCTAGGGCCATGATGGTCCCGTATGGCTTGCCGGGACGGGCCTCAATGGTCAGTCCACCCCAGGAGCTGCTTATCTGGTAAGCTTCAAGGTCTCCGTAAAGCTCATTCACCATGTTTTCGATCTTTGACCAGTTGACGGTGACATTCCAGTTTAGCCCGTTCGGGTTTCTGAGTATGCCCCCGTTCACCAGGAGCTCAATCCCCTTGTTTTGTATCTCCCCGGCATTGATCAGCATGGAGCTGTAGCCGGAAGCAGGGGAAATGTTGACCCCAAGGATCTGGTCTCTCGACAGGTTGTTGAAATAGGTCACGTCAAAATTCAGCCTGTTCATGAAGAACGCCATTTCCAGGCCCAGTTCATAAGAGGTGGTGGTTTCGTTCTTCAGTTGGATGGGCGGCAACTGCCGGCTTATAAAGAACTGGGTAACACCTTTGAAGGTCGCCGCAGCGGACCCGTAGGTCCCAATGCTGCTGTAAGGGTTGGTTGCCTGCCCGATCTCCGCCCAGCTTGCACGCAACTTCCCGAACGACAACACATCGCCTTCAAGTCCGAATGCATCCGTGAACACAAACCCCAGGCCCACCGATGGATAAAAATAGGACCATGCGTCAGGCGGAAGGGTGGAGGACCAGTCATTCCTGGCGGTGGCATTCACAAAAAGGAAGTTTCTGAAAGCCAGGTTAACGGAGCCAAACAGGCTGTTGGTCACCACCTCTGATTCATACATGCTGGCCGTCGGGGTACCGCTGACGTTCCCGATGGTAAACAAGTTGGGAACCGTGAGCTGGTTGGCAGCCATTCCCTGAAAACGGTAGGTCCGGTTATAATAGTTCGCACCGATCAGTCCGTCGACGCGGAAACTCTCCCCGATGGGCCGGTCAAAATTCACAAAAAGATCGGCATTGAACTCGTTGTTCACCCTTTCGTTTATGCTGAACCGGCCACCCTGTGTAACCCCGATCCCGATGGATCCGTCTGCAAAGGTCTCTTTTCTGTTTTCACTGAAATAGTCGTTTCCGATGCGACTGGTGATCGTGATCCAGTCGGTCAGTTTGTAATTAAGGGTGAAGTTCCCGAAAAGTCGGTCGCGGTCCCTTTTCTTCGGCATTTCGTGTACAATGAAGTAAGGGTTGCTGAAGTAAGTCTGGTTCCAGTTGTACCAATACCCGAACGGGTCTTTGGTCTGCCAGTTCTCTTTCAGCGCCTGCATGTCCACCTGGCGTCC
The DNA here is from genome assembly GCA_007130545.1 of Bacteroidales bacterium. Lineage (GTDB taxonomy): Bacteria > Bacteroidota > Bacteroidia > Bacteroidales > UBA7960 > SLSG01. The sequence goes on from SLSG01000063.1 coordinate 3,814, forward strand.
GAACCAGCCCCCGATTGACTGCATAACATTGTCAGAGCTGTAGCCCCCACCGGGCAGGTTGTCACTAAAGTTCTTCACGTAATTAAAGGTAGCACGCGCATCAAACCTGTCAGACAAGTCAATATTTCCTGAAAAGTTCACCCCGTAACGGGTCAGGTCCGTGTTTGGAATGGTCCCGGCTGACGACATGCTGGACAGCCCGAGGCGGGCCGTGGTTTTGTCCCCGGCTCCGAAAATTTCCACCGTGTTGTCAAAGGTTGTCCCGGTTTCGAAGAAATCCCGCGTATTGGAGGGATTGGAAACCCAGGGCGTATGCTCATATACTGGCAGACCGTTCTGATCCAGGGTATATGGGCTGTTGAACTGGGGCAACTTCAGGCCATGGTCCAGTTTGGCGCCCCAGCTTTCATCGCGACCGTCATACAGACCACCACCGCGGCCATTGTAATACCGGAAGGTCCGCTCAAGGGCATATTGCTGGTAACTGTACTGTGCTTCCGTGAGGTTGTTTGAAGCCAGAAACTGGTTGTAAAGAAACAAACTCCCGTTCAGGCCCTGCCCGTATTCATCCTGGTAGGCAGGAAAGATGTAGGGGTCTTCAAACGTAACGGAAGTGGAGATGTTCACCCCCAGGGGTGTTGGTTTGCGGGACCCGTCCTTGGTCGTGATCAGGATCACGCCATTGGCGGCATTCTGCCCGTAAAGTGCGGCCGCCATTCCCCCTTTCAAGACCGATACCGACTCGATGTTGGCCGGGTCGATGTCCATGATCGCGTTGCCATAGTCTGCTCCCCCATACTGGGAAACACCCGTGGCAAAGTTGCTGACAGGGGTACCGTCCACGACGAACAAGGGCTGGTTCCCGCCAAAAGAACTGTTGCCCCGGATGGTGATTCTGGAAGAGGAACCGATGGCGCCCCCGCCACTGGTCACCTGGACCCCGGATACCACGCCGGAAAGCGAGTTAACCAGGTTCATCTCCTTGGCCTCCGAGATTTCCTCACCGGAAACCCCCTGAACGGAATAACTCAATGCCCTTCGCTCTCTTGAGATACCGAGGGCGGTAATCACAACCCCCTCAATATCCCTGACGTCAGGTTCGAGAGAAACATTGATTACCGAACGCCCGTTGACAGGCACCTCCAGTGTGCGCATGCCGATAAACGAGAATACCAGCACGGCATCGGCCGCGGCAGAAATCTCGTACCGGCCGTTCATGTCTGTGATCACCCCCAGGGTGGTGCCCTGGATCATGATCGTCACCCCGGGCATGGTTGATCCGTCGGACTGGTCTGTGACCGTACCCGTGATGCGAATCGATTGTCCCGTCAGGCTTGCCGCTGAAAAAAGCAGCATACTGAATAGCAGTAGGATTCTCTTCATATTGCTTTGGTTTTGGTGAATAAAAAAGTGGGATTTGCCAAGTTTTCCCTCTAAATGCAAATATAAAACATTTGTTAAGTTATGTTAATTTTTCTTAATATATTTTAATAAATTAGGCCGTTTGTTAAATTTTTTTAAAGCGTGGCTTGTAAGCCATAAAAAAAACCGCCCAGGCAACTGAATGCCTGGGCGGTAGCTTATGTTTTCTCAGGTTCTCTGTCAATTACTCCACATCCCACCACACGCGGGTGTTCACATCGACCTCCCTGGGGTAATTGGTGGGGTTGGTTTGTTCTTCCACCGCTGGATAGATCAGGCGCCGGGGAACCCTGTCGTCATTTGAGTTTGCCGGGGGGAAATCCAGAATTTCCGGATAGCCGGTCCGCCTCCAGTCACTCCACACCTCCGGATTCAAAAACAATGCAATATATTTGGCCGTGATAATGTCTTCCAGATCCACCTCCGAGCGATTGGCATGTACTGCCTCCCATTCGGCATTTCTGGCATTGTGCATGCCCAGGGAGGCTATGACCGCCTCGTTGTAGGCGGCGTCTGCCTGGTCCTGCCAGCCATGCCGGTAATAGATCTCCGCCTCAATGAATTTCTGTTCGCAATAGGTTATCAGGTACAAGGGGGCCTTGGGGGCTCCGACTGAGCCGCTGGCATTGGCAATACGGGACGCATCGAAGTTGGCCGATCCGGGTGCGGCACCCAGGTATTGATTCTGCGTGTTCATCCTTATGTAACGGGTCAGGCGCGGGTCCTCAGTCTCATGCAGCATATCGGCGAACTTCTTACCGATCCGGGTATTTCCGACGACAAAATCGAAGCGATTCCAGGGATTCTCCAACTCCGTAAATGCGGAGAACGGGAATAACATATCGTCATCGGCGGAGGCAAAGAAACCTCCCTGCTGAAGCAGCAAAAGAGACATGCTGTAATCCCCGGAATGGTTTCCGAGCCGCAGGCTGTGTCTGAGCTGGACCAGACGGGCCAGTTTTTTCCATCTCTCCACCGAACCCCCGAAAATCACGTCTTCACTGGGACGCGGGAGCAGTGGATCCTCACCGGGGTTCTCCAGAAAGCCGAGGCCCTGCTCAAGCATCTGGGAAATGGTCTCGTAAAGTTCCTCCTGGCTGTCGTAAACAGGATTGTTCCCCCCCCCGTAGTATTTGCTTGACTCATAGAAAGGCACGTCGCCCCAGGCATCTGTAAAAGCATTGAGCAGGAAGGCGCGGTGAATCAGTGTAATCCCCCTGAAAACCTTGGCATCCAGCTCATGGGCATAGAGCTCCATCATATAAAAGCTCTGCAAAAGTTCATTGTAAAAGCTTCGCCAGACATCATCCAGGCTGTGGTGCAAAGGCTCATAGTTTTCCGCCATCAGGTGACTGCCCCTGACGCCAGACAACTGCTGCATCCACAGGGCTGGAAAGCGTGCAAAGTCACTTCCCATGAACATGGCCGTCTGGTACTGGCTGTATAAAAACAGTTCCCGCATTTCATCCTCGCCGGTTTGCGGCTCAGGGTCCTCGAAAGACATGCAGGAAGCAAGCAGAAAAACTACCGGCAGAATAAGTGTTATTAAAAATCTATTTTTCATAATGGTATGGGGCAATAATATTAATGGTTCGTGTCCTAAAAAGCTATTTGATAAATTCTTCAGATTACCTGGATCTTTTTCTGAACATGCCTTCCGCCGACCAATGCCCGGAGCAGGTAAATACCGGGCCGTAGCATGGATACATCCAGCTCCAGTTCCTCCTGTTGCGGTGCCAGGATAATCAGGGTCCGTCCGGTTAGGTCCACCAGTTCGATCCGCTCAATCGGTCTGCCGGCACGGATGCGCAGTCGTCCGTCTGAGGGGTTGGGAAACACCAGCAGTCCCTCTCCGGCCAGTTCCGGTTCACCGGTACTGACCGTGATCTGGTTTTTGGAAGGCCGGTTGCAGTTGTTGTTGCTGATCAGCACCTGGTACACCCCCGGCCTGGCATTTTCGTTTTGGTAGTACTGTGAGTTGGCGCCATCAATGGGCTGGCCGTTCCTGTACCACTGGTAGTTCACGTTGTAGACATCCACGAAATAGGACGTGCCCGACGAATACACCTGGGGGTCGGGCAAGGGGTTGTTGATAATCTGGATTTGTTTTGCCCTTGTCTGGGTATAAGTACCGTCCGATACGGTCAGCCGGATGCTCTGGTTACCGGTGTTCTGGAAGGTAAAGATGGGGTCGGGAAGATCCGACTTCCCGAGGTTGCCGAATTGCCACTCCCACTCCTCAATGATCCCGCTGCTTTCATCATGAAAAAACGTCCAGCTGTACCGGCAGGGGGAGGTTACCGAAAAATCCGCATACAAAACCTCGTCACAGTCTACGTTCAGCCAGCCTTCGGAATTTTCCACCAGGCTGTTCGGTCCCGCATTGAAGATCGCAGGTCCGGATGCGGGAAGGTTCCTCACCCTCACATAATCCAGGCAGAACCGCCTGTTCTCCAGACCCGTTATAGAGGAATTCATTCCGAGTCCCTCCAGCAGGACAAGGGAACCGGGAATGCCTGACCCGGTAAAGGATTCACTGATCAGAAGGCTCCCATCTTCACCGACGGAAAAGGCTGCGGTTTCCGTAAAAGCCACATTTTCGGCGGTAAAGATTTCATGGATGCCAACAAGACCATGATTGGTGAAGTTTTTCACCGAAAAGGAATCAAAAACCTGCAGATCGGCATGATTTACCAGGGAATGGAAATAGGTGCCACCGACCCTGAGGACAGCTTCTCCGTCCGGTTCTCCCTCCTCATGCCCAAAGACCAGGCTTGCCGAACCCGCCGAAACCTCAAAATCACTTCTTGGGAACCTCACTGTCTGCAGTCCGCTAAGGACAGAAGCCCCCATGTGAAGGCGCTTAAACGATTCGTTGGTCATAACCTGGAGTTCCCTGACGGAGATATTCCTATCCTCCATGAGCACCTCTCCCTGCCTGATCACCAGGCGATCGACAACCAGGTCTGAAACAATCCGCCACTTGCCCTCCGGGTTATCGAAC
>SLSG01000089.1 GCA_007130545.1 Bacteroidales bacterium
AAATGCACGAGGAATTGGGGGCCAAGATGGTTCCCTTTGCCGGTTTTTACATGCCGGTGCAGTTTGAAGGCATCAATGCCGAGCACAAGACCGTCAGGGAAAGCCTGGGGGTGTTCGATGTTTCCCATATGGGGGAGTTCTGGGTGGAGGGCCCCAAAGCCCTGGATTTCCTGCAGCGCGTAAGCTCGAATGATGCTTCTTTGTTGTCGGATGGGAAAGTGCAGTACGCCTGCTTTCCCAATGAACAGGGAGGCATTGTGGATGATTTTCTGGTCTACCGTTTCAGCGAGGAGAAATACCTGCTGGTGGTCAATGCAGCCAATATCGACAAGGACTGGGAATGGGTGAATCGACAGAACGAAGGCATCGGGGCCGAACTGACCAATGCTTCCGACAATATTTCCCAGCTGGCCGTGCAGGGACCCCTTGCGCTGAAAGCCATGCAGAAACTTACGGATGAACCGGTGGAAGACATGGTTTTCTACACGTTCAAAGAACTGAAATTCGCGGGCGTAAACAGAGTAATCTTCTCTACCACCGGGTATACCGGGGCCGGCGGATGCGAGATCTATTTTGAGAACCAATACGGACCGGAGATCTACAGGGCAGTGCTGGAGGCCGGAAAGGAGTTCGGGATCAGGCCGGTCGGACTGGCAGCCAGGGATACGCTACGCCTGGAGATGGGCTATTGCCTCTATGGCAATGACATCAACGACACCACCTCCCCGATTGAAGCCGGACTCGGATGGATAACCAAATTCGCGGAAGGAAAGGATTTCATCAATCGCGAAGCATTGCTGAAGCAAAAGACCGAGGGTGTGGAGCGCCGGCTGGTGGGGTTTGAGTTGAAAGACAAGGGCATCCCGCGACAACATTATTTGATTCTGGACGAAGCCGGGCAACCGATCGGGGAAGTGACCTCGGGCACCATGTCTCCCTCCCTCCAAAAGCCCATTGGAATGGGTTATGTAAAGAAATCCCATGCAAAGGCAGGGACAACCATTTTCGTTGAGGTCCGCGGCAAGGCACTGCAGGCCGAAGTGGTGAAGCTGCCTTTCTACAAGGCGGAATAAACATGCATTCGGAAAAAGGACAGTTGAGCATTGAGGTTTGTTTCTCCCCCCTTTCCTGGCCGTTGTTCAGGAGTGAGAATGCACTGGTGGTCATTATAGACATCTTCCGGGCCAGCACGGCCATTTGCGCCGCTTTCCACAATGGGGTGGATACCATCATTCCGGTGGCCGAGGTGAGTGAAAGTGAGGCCTGGAAACAGAAAGGCTATATTGTCGCCGGGGAGCGGGATGGGCAGAAACTTGCGTGTGCCGATTTCGGAAACTCTCCGTTCAACTTCCTGGATCCCGGCCTGAGGGGAAAGACCATCGTTATGAACACCACGAACGGCACCCAGGCCATTAAAATGGTCAGTGCCAATACCAGGGAGGTGGTGATTGGGTCCTTTCTGAACATCTCAGCTATTTGCCGGTATGCCCTGTCCCTCGGCAGACCCATTCTGTTGTTTTGTGCCGGATGGAAAAACCGCTTCAGCCTGGAAGACACCCTGTTTGCAGGGGCCATGGTCGAGAAAATTCTTTACGAAGCCAGGGGAAGGTATTACGCGAACTGTGATTCCGCCATTGCCAGTGCCGACCTTTGGCTGCTTGCCAAGGGCAACCCGCTGCAGTATATTGAAAAAGCGGCCCACCGGCACCGCCTGAAAACAATGGGTCTGGATGACATTCTTGAATACTCCCTGACGCAGGATATAACGGAAGCCGTCCCCGTACTTATCGATGGGATGATCCGCGACTTGAGGCGGTTGCCAACCCCCGCCGGTCTGTAGGGTCTGCGATCGGCTGCTTGGCAAAAAGCAAGGAAATACATACCTTTACCCATTGAAAACCACCGGCCCGGAAAAGCCCGCAGGCCGACAGGAAATCAACCGATATGTTCCGAAACACCGCCCCTGCCCTGCTTGCTTCCTGTTTTCTGCTCCTGCTGATGCTGCTGCCTCCGCTGGATGGACATACCTTCGGCTTTTTCGCGCACCGGAAAATCAATCGCATGGCAGTGTTTACCCTGCCTCCCGAGATGGTCGGGTTTTTTAAGCTGCATGTGGAATACCTTGCTGAGCGTTCCATTGACCCGGACCGAAGGGCGCATGCCGTGGAAGGGGAAGCCCCCAGGCATTACATAGATATAGACCATTTCGGTGAGAATCCTTTTGAGCTTATGCCGAAGAACTGGCGGGATGCGGTTGAGAAATTCTCCGAAGACACCCTGATGGAACAAGGGGTGCTTCCCTGGCATATCCATGTGATGATGGGACGGCTCACTCGTGCATTTGAAGACAGGGATGTGGACCGTATCCTTTACAATGCAGCCCATATCGGGCATTATATTTCAGATGCCTGTACCCCCTTGCATACATCCAAATACTATAACGGACGCACAGCCGAACAGCGCGGCATCCACGCCCTGTGGGAAAGCCGCCTGCCGGAACTTTTCGCGGACGGGTTCAACTACTTTGTGGGACGGGCAGAATACGTTGATTCTTCGCTGGACAAGGCATGGGAGCTGATCAGGGAAAGTCACCTTAAAGTGGACACGGTTTACCAGGTGTATGACAGCCTGATGACCGTTTTCACCCCCGACCAGGTCTATTCCCATGAAATGCGGGGTCAAAGCAATGTGAGGGTCTTCTCCAGGGAGTTCTCAAGGGCGTTCGAAACGGGCATGCATGCCATGGTGGAGCGTCAAATGCGCCTGGCAGTCAAGTCTGTGGGTGATTTTTGGTTCACCGCCTGGGTAAATGCCGGCCAACCCGAGCTTTATCAATTGGAAACCAGAGCAATAAGCCAACGACACCGCAGAATGCTGGAGCGGGAACAGCTGGAATGGAACCAGGTGGCGGAACCGGTCGGCAGAGCCAACCCCGGACAGTAATTCAATTCCAAAGACAGGGCCTTTAAAGGAAAAAGATTTGTAAATTTGTTAGCCTTCACCTTTTTCCATTCATTATGGGCTATATAGAATTTGACAAGACTCAGCTAATCAACCTGGAGTATTCGCTGAACAAGGAAATGATCCGTTCCAACCGGGCCGGATCCTTCTCCTGCACAACCATCCTGGGATGCCATACCCGCAAATACCATGGCTTACTGATCAGTCCCCAGCCCAAACTGGATGGCGGGCATCACATTCTGCTTTCAAAGGTGGATGAGACCATCATTCAGCGGGATGCAGAATTTAATATCGGGGTGAACAAATTCCCGGGCTCCTTTTTTCCCAAGGGTCACAAATATGTGCGGGACTTTTCCGCAGACCTGATTCCAATTGTGACCTATCGGGTCGGCGGGGTGGTGTTGACCAAGGAAACCATGTTTGTCACAGAGGAAGAACGGGTGCTGATTCGTTACACCCTGGTGGAGGCGCATTCCCCGACCAAATTGCGCATAAGGCCGTTCCTGGCTTTCCGCAACATCCATCAGCTGAGCAAAAAGAACATCGACCTGAACACGAAATACCAGCAAGTGCCCAATGGCATAAAGGTAAAAATGTACAAGGGGTATCCGAACCTGTTTATCCAGCTGTCGCGAAAGCATTCAGAATATGTGCATGTGCCGGACTGGTATAATGATTTTGAATATATCGAAGAAAAACTCAGAGGCTATGAATACCTGGAAGACCTGTATACCCCGGGCTTTTTTGAGGTCCCCATAAAAAAGGGGGAAAGCATTGTCTTCTCTGCCTCCACCAAGCAAACCGCCCCGGCCAATTTATCACGGCTGTTCAATGCGGAACTTAAAAAGCGGACCCCCCGCAATAGTTTTGAGAACTGTCTTTCAAATTCGGCTGAACAGTTTTTCTTCAGGAAGGATGGGAAAACCGGAATCGTTGCAGGCTATCCCTGGTATGGAATGTCGGGCAGGTATACTTTTATTTCCCTGCCGGGACTCGCCGCCTGCAAAACCCTCCGGGGACTTTGCCGGGAGGTGATCGGATCCATGACCATAAATATGAGCGAAGCAGCCGACATCCCTTTGTGGTTTTTCTGGGCCCTTCAGAACTGTTTCTCCGGGGAATCGCGATCCAGGCTATGGGAACAATTCGGGCCGGTGGTCACAAGGATTCTGGATGGGTACATTCAGGGCGACTGCACCGGAGTCAGACTGGCGGAGAACGGACTGGTACACATAGACCCTGCCTTCCCGGACATCACCTGGATGAATGCCAGGGTGGGCGGTCAGCCTGTTACCCCCAGGTATGGATTTGTTGTGGAAATTAATGCCTTGTGGTACAATGCCCTGTGTTACGGGGCAGCCCTGGCCCATGCCGGAGGAGAAAAAGAACCATCTGCCAGGTGGCAGCGTATTGCCGAACAGGCAAAAGAGGCATTCCCCGCTGTGTTTTCCATCCCAGGTAAACCCCACCTGGCCGATTTTGTTTATGGGGATGAACAGGACCAGAGCATGCGTCCAAACCAGGTTCTGGTCGCCTCCCTTCCATACAGCCCGCTACCTGAACTATTAAGGAAGCAGGTCATTGACGCGGTTCGCCGCGAATTGCTAACCCCGCGGGGACTTCGGACCCTTTCACCCGGAGATCCGCGTTACCAGGGCAAGTATTCAGGGAATGTGGAACAAAGGGACAAGGCATTTCACCAGGGAACCGTATGGCCATGGCTATTGGGGCATTTTGCCGAAGGCTACCTCAGGCTGCACGGGCATCAGGGGATTGACCTGGTCAGATCGCTTTATGATGGATTCCAGGATACCATGAAGGAGAATGCCATTGGCTCTATCTCTGAAATCTTTGAAGGGAACCCTCCCCACCGGGCAGACGGAGCCTCGTCCTTCGCACCCAGCGTGGCCGAGATCAGGAGAATCCATTGCCTGCTGCAAGTGTATGAAAAAAAAATAATACGGAATTTATGAAGGTATTGATGTTTGGCTGGGAATTTCCCCCGCATATCTCAGGTGGACTGGGAACGGCTTCCTATGGACTTACAAAGGCCCTGCTGAAGGCCGGGGTGGAGATTATCTTTGTGGTTCCCAAGGCCTATGGCGATGAAAGTCCGGGAAGCGTCCGCCTTGTGAATGCTTCCGATGTGGCTGTGGACATCACAGATGAGGTATACAAGGCACACTGGAACAAAATCTCATTTATGGAAGTAGACTCAAGCCTGCTGCCCTATTCAACAGAGGACGAGTACTTCCGCATAGTGGAACAGCTTGAGGCCGGTGCTTCAAGGGAGACGGTTTCCCTTTCCTCCCAGAAATATGCGTTTTCCGGAGGCTATGGAAAGAACCTGATGGAAGAGGTGCGGCGATACGCCCTGGTCGGGGCCGCCATCGCCAGGCAACATGACTTTGACTTGATCCACTCACATGATTGGCTGGCGTATATGGCCGGGGTGGAAGCAAAAAAAGTAAGTGGGAAGCCATTGGTTGTACATATGCATGCCACGGAGTTCGACCGCTCCGGAGAAAATGTGAATCAATCAGTCTATGAGATTGAGCGGGGTGGTATGGAAGCGGCCGACAAGGTTATTGCCGTGAGCAACCTGACCCGCAACATCGTGATCAACCGGTACGGGATAGATCCGGCCAAGGTCATCACAGTGCATAACGGGGTGGAACCATCCGACTCAAACAGATCAATTGATACACAGAAACACGTGAAGGAAAAGATCGTAACCTTTTTGGGGAGGATCACCTTCCAGAAGGGCCCGGAATACTTCGTGGAAGCAGCGAAAAAGGTATTGAAACAGGATCCGAATGTACGATTCGTGATGGCAGGGAGCGGCGATTTGCTGCCGAAAATGATCCGGCGGGTTGCCGAACTGGGGATATCAACACGCTTTCATTTTACCGGTTTTCTGAAAGGGGACGATGTGGACAAGATGTTTGGAATGAGCGACGTCTACGTGATGCCTTCCGTTTCCGAGCCCTTTGGCATATCCCCGCTGGAGGCCATGCGGTCAAATGTACCGGTTATCATATCAAAGCAATCAGGGGTCTCGGAAGTGCTCAAGCATGCCATAAAAGTGGACTTCTGGGATATTGACGCGATGGCTGACGCCATCCACGCCTTGTTAAAATATGAATCCCTTCCGAAAACTTTCAAGGAGTTTGGCAAGGAGGAGGTGGACAATATCAAATGGGACCAGGCCGGGCTTAAGGTCAGAGATGTTTATGAAAAGTTGAATTGTTAATGCAATCCATACAGAAATATGAAGGCAGTGTGTTTCTATTTTCAGGTTCACCAGCCGTTCAGGTTACGGACCTACCGGTTTTTCGACATTGGCAAGAACCACGATTATTTTGATGAATATGCCAACCGTTTCATCATGCAGCAGGTGGCCGAAAAATGCTACCTGCCGGCAAACAAGGTCCTGTTGAACCTGATCAAAACCTTTGGCGAAGACTTCAAGGTAAGTTTCAGCATTAGTGGAACGGCCATGGAGCAGTTCGGGAAATACGCCCCAAAGGTGCTTGAAAGTTTTCAGGCGCTGGCCAAAACCGGTTCTGTGGAATTTCTGGCCGAGACCTATGCCCATTCACTTGCTTCACTACATGGAAGGGATGAGTTTTCCAGGCAGGTGGAAAGGCATGTTGGGAAGGTAAGGGAGCTGTTCGGACAGAAGCCCGAAACGTTCAGGAATACCGAGCTGATCTATTCGAATGATATTGGTAACATGGTATCTGATATGGGATACCGGACCATGATTACCGAAGGGGCAAAGCATATATTGGGCTGGAAAAGTCCGAACCTGCTGTATTGCAGTGCAACCAGTCCCAAACTAAAACTTCTGCTGAAGAATTTCCAGATGTCAGACGACATTGCATTCAGGTTTTCTGAGCGGCGCTGGAGTGAATGGCCATTGACAGCGGAAAAGTTTGCCGGATGGATACAGGGACTGGCACCTAAGGACGAAGTGGTGAACCTTTTCCTGGATTATGAGACTTTTGGGGAGCATCAATGGGCGGAAACGGGAATTTTTGATTTTCTGAAAGCCTTTCCCGCGCTTATGATCAAGCGCACCCCCATACGGTTCAAAACCCCGTCTGAACTGGCCGGGGAGCTCCAGCCGGCCGCTTCCCTGAATGTCCCCTACCCCATCTCCTGGGCCGATGAGGAAAGGGACCTTACCGCCTGGCTGGGCAATGAAATGCAGGATGAAGCATTTAGAAAAATATTCGACCTGGAACCCATGTTGATGGCCATAAATGATCCGGAGATGATAAGTGAATGGCGACGGTTGCAGACCAGCGACCATTTCTACTATATGTGTACCAAATGGTTCTCGGACGGGACCGTGCACAGGTATTTCAACCCCTATGAATCCCCATATGACGCATTCATTAATTACATGAATGTGGTTTCCGACTTTGGCATTCGGGTTGACCAAAAGTACGCGGGTATGCCTGCCGACCGCCTGAAAAGAGTTAGGAAAAAAGCATCCACCACCCCTAAAAAAAAGTCCGCCTAAACCCCTGCAAGGTCTGTCCTGCATGGATCAGTTACTTAGGATTTTTTTTGTATCTTCACCGGCTTTTTGACTTGTTCTGGTAAATTAACTAGTTATATGTATTTATATGAAAAAGGAATTATTGAAGCCGGATTACCTGTTTGAGGTCAGCTGGGAGGTTTGTAATAAGCTCGGAGGGATACACACGGTAATCAGCACAAAAGCCCACACGCTCACCGAAAAATACAAAGACAATTATATATGTATCGGTCCGGATGTCTGGAAGGAGACACACGGCAACCCGGAGTTTATCGAAGACAAGTTTATTTTCAGGTCCTGGCGGGAACAGGCAGCCCGGGACGGCATACACATCCGGATCGGACGTTGGCAGGTTCCCGGTGAACCCCTGGTGATGCTGTTGGATTTCACGCCCCTGTTCGGCGAAAAGGATAAGGTATTTACCGACTTCTGGCTAAAATTCGGATTGAATTCACTGAGCGGGCAGTGGGACTATACCGAGCCAGCCATGTTCGGCTACGCGGCTGGACAGCTCATTGAAAGTTTCTACGATTATCATATGTCGGTGCAGGATCGCCTGGTTGCACATTTTCATGAATGGATGACCGGTACCGGTGTATTGTACCTGCGCGATAAGGTTCCCCAGGCCGGGACCATATTTACTACCCACGCCACCACCATGGGGAGGGCACTCT
>SLSG01000095.1 GCA_007130545.1 Bacteroidales bacterium
CCCAAGTTCAAACAACGACAGGGGTAATCTTATAGAAATCACAAAGTGAATCACATATGGCACGTATAGCTGGAGTAGACATTCCAAGAAACAAAAGGGGCGAGATCAGCCTGACGTATATTTACGGGATTGGCCGGAGCACTGCCCGCGAAATCTTATTGGAAGCCGGAATTGGCCTCGAATTAAAAGTCGATGACTGGAACGATGACCAATTGACCGCCATCCGTAACATCATCAACGAGCAATTCAAGGTGGAGGGTTCCCTTCGTTCAGAAACACAGATGAACATCAAACGATTGATGGATATCGGGTGTTACAGGGGTATCCGTCACCGTATCGGACTGCCGCTCAGGGGACAGAAAACCAAGAACAATGCACGTACCCGCAAGGGCAAGAAGAAAACCGTTGCCAACAAGAAAAAGGCGACCAAATAAATCCTGAACTAAAATGGCAAAAACAACCAAGGGTGTCAGAAGCACCAAGAAAAGGGTCGTGAAGGTGGAGCCTGTCGGACAGGCGCATATCTTTGCATCCTTCAACAATATCAATGTCACGCTGACCAACCAGAACGGGCAGGTTATTTCCTGGTCATCTGCAGGGAAGATGGGATTCAGGGGCTCCAAAAAGAATACCCCTTATGCCGGACAGATGGCTGCGGGAGACGCCGCAAAAGTAGCATATGACCAGGGACTCAGAAAGGTGAAGGTCTTCGTAAAGGGACCAGGTTCAGGCAGGGAATCTGCCATCCGCACCTTGCATGCTTCCGGGATAGAGGTTATTGAGATCATGGATGTCACTCCCCTCCCGCATAACGGATGCCGCCCACCCAAAAGACGCCGGGTATAAGCCTGAGATATAAATTGAGTTAGAAAATTTTGTAAATAATTACCATGGCTAGATATTTAGGTCCAAAAACCAAAATAGCCCGAAAGTTTGGAGACCCCATTTTCGGCGCTGACAAAGCATTTGAAAAGAAAAAGTACCCCCCGGGACAGCACGGGCAGATGAAGAAAAGACGGAAAATGTCTGAGTACGGGGTTCAGCTTCTTGAGAAACAAAAAGCAAAATATACTTACGGACTGCTGGAAAGGCAGTTTTCCAACACATTTAAAAAAGCGGTTCGCCAAAAGGGGATTACCGGTGAGATTTTGCTTCAGCTTCTTGAGGCCAGGCTCGACAACACGGTCTATCGCTTAGGGATCGCACCAACGCGCAGTGCCGCCAGGCAGATTGTCGGCCACCGTCATATCACCGTAAATGGCAAGGTTACCAATATACCATCCTACAGCCTGAAGCCAGGGGATATCATTGGCGTGCGTGAAAAGTCCAAGAACCTAGAAGCAATTGTAGACTCGCTGGCTTCCCGATCAGGAGCTTATTCCTGGCTGGAGTGGGATCAGGAAAAGCTGGCCGGAAAGTTCATGAATTATCCAGAACGGGATGCCATTCCTGAAGCGATCAAAGAACAGCTTATTGTGGAACTTTATTCCAAGTAATTTTCCCATCCATTTTTTCACAAAAAACCAATAATAATGGCAATTTTAGCTTTTCAAAAACCGGACAAGGTGATCATGCTGGAATCCGACGACCGCTCTGGAAAATTTGAGTTCCGGCCGCTGGAACCCGGGTATGGTATTACAATCGGCAATGCACTCAGACGGATCCTGCTTTCCTCATTGGAAGGGTTTGCCATTACTTCCGTGAAGATCGATGGGGTTGACCATGAATTTTCGACCATAAAGGGGGTTGTGGAGGATGTTACAGAGATTGTTCTGAACATTAAAAAGATCCGCTTCAAACGCCAGGTTGAGGATGCGGAGGCGGAAAAATTTTCTTTAAAGATCAATGGCAAAGAGCAGCTTACAGCCGGCGACCTTAACAGCTCCCTATCGAATTTTCAGGTGCTGAATCCGGATGTGGTCATCTGCAATATGGAACCTGCCGTAACACTCGGGATAGAGTTCACCATTGAAAAGGGCCGGGGTTACGTGGGTGCGGAGGACAACAAAGGACTGAACCCGTTGATCGGCATGATCGCAGTGGATTCCATTTTCACTCCCATTGAGAACGTGAAGTTCTTTGTAGAAGACTACAGGGTTGAGCAGAAAACGGACTATGAAAAACTGGTTCTGGAGATCATGACAGACGGTTCGATCTCGCCCAAGGAAGCCCTGAAGGAGGCTGCCAGAATCCTGATCCTGCATTTTATGTTGTTCTCAGACGAAAAGATCACCCTGGATACCGAGGAGAAAGCTGCCAGCGAGGAATTTGATGAGACCTCCCTGCATATGCGGCAACTATTGAAGACCAAACTGGTCGATCTGGATCTCTCGGTTCGGGCCCTGAACTGCCTGAAGGCTGCTGATGTAGATACACTGGCTGATCTGGTTTCACTGAACAAACATGACCTTTTGAAATTCAGGAATTTTGGGAAGAAATCCCTTACCGAACTTGAAGAACTGATCAAGGCGAAAAACCTCAGTTTCGGTATGAACCTTTCAAAATATAAATTAGATAAGGATTAATTGAAATGAGACATAGAAAGAAATTCAACCACCTGGGAAGAAAGTCGGCACACCGGCAGGAAACCTTATCCAGCATGGCAACGGCCCTGATTATAAATAAACGGATCAATACCACCATTGCCAAGGCAAAAGCCCTCCGGGTTTACGTGGAGCCCTTGATCACCAAGTCCAAAGTGGACAGCACCCATTCCCGTCGCGTGGTTTTCAGTTACCTGGGAGATAAAAATGCCGTAAGCGAATTGTTTCGCGACGTCGCCCAGAAAGTTGCCGACCGTCCGGGCGGTTACACCAGGATACTTAAGACAGGATTCCGGAAAGGGGATGGCGCAGAGATGTGCTTTATTGAGCTTGTTGACTACAATGCCAATATGCTGAGGTCTGAAGAGGAAACCCAGCAGAAGCGCACCCGCAGGAGCCGCAGAGGAAAGAAAAGCGGTGAAGCACCGGAAGCGGCAGCTCCAAAAGTTGAAGCCCCCAAGGCCGAGGAGCCAAAAGCTGAGGAACCAAAGGCAGAGGAAACACCCACAGCGGAAGCTGCTTCTGTGGAAACCACAGAAAAGGAGACCACGGTAGAGGAAACCCCTGCAGAGGAACCCAAAGCAGAGGAACCCAAAGCAGAAAAAACCCCTGCAGAGGAACCCAAAGCAGAGGAACCCAAAGCAGAAAAAACCCCCGAAGAGGATTCCAAAGGAGAAAAGAAGGAAGAAAAGTAAATCCAAATTCTTTAAAATACAGCCAGGGATAAAGCCACCAATTCGCTTTATCCCTTTTTTTTATGGGCGTTTTGGCTTATCTTTGCTATCCTTCTGATGAAATTATATTCCATTTAAACCATCCTATTATGAGTTCGATAATTAACATCCATGCCAGGCAGATCCTGGATTCCAGGGGCAACCCTACAATTGAAGTTGAAGTGATCACAGAGAACGGCATCATGGGCCGTGCAGCAGTTCCCTCAGGGGCCTCCACCGGGATCCATGAGGCAGTGGAACTGCGCGACGGCGACAAGTCGAACTACCTTGGGAAAGGTGTGTTGAAAGCCGTTGGCCATGTGAACAACACATTGAACAACGAACTAAAGGGGTTTTATGTGACCGACCAGGCACTGATCGACAAAACCATGCTGGAGATTGACGGGACGCCGAACAAAGGGAATCTGGGAGCCAACGCGATTCTGGGTGTATCCCTGGCCGTGGCCTATGCCGCCGCCCAGGAAACGGGCCAGCCCTTGTTCCGTTATATCGGGGGTGTCAATGCCAATGTACTCCCTATGCCGATGATGAACATCCTGAATGGAGGGTCACATGCGGATAATTCAGTTGACTTCCAGGAATTTATGATTATGCCTGTGGGTGCTTCCTCCTTCAGCCACGCCATCAAGATGGGTGCAGAGGTGTTTCACCACCTGAAGGCGGTGCTCAAGGACAAAGGCTACTCCACCAATGTGGGGGATGAGGGTGGTTTTGCCCCCAACCTGAAATCCAACGAAGAAGCCATTCAGTTAATCCTGGTAGCCATTGAGAATGCCGGATACAAAGCCGGGGAAGACATCTTCCTGACACTGGATCCTGCCGCGAGTGAGTTTTTCCTCCCGGAAGAGAATGTGTACCATTTGCATAAATCGACTGGGGACAAGCTTACCCCCGCCCAGATGGTGAATTATTGGGCAGATTGGGTGAACAAGTACCCCATTGTCTCCATTGAGGACGGAATGGCAGAGGACGACTGGGATGGTTGGGCGTTGATGACCAGGGAAATGGGAGAAAAGATCCAGATCGTTGGCGACGACCTGTTCGTGACCAACGTGGAGCGCTTGCAAAGAGGGATCAACAACCAGGTGGCCAATTCCATCCTGGTGAAGGTCAACCAGATTGGAACCCTTACTGAGACCATAGAAGCTGTCACACTCGCCTACCGTAACAGGTATACTGCAGTAATGAGCCACCGCTCCGGGGAAACGGAGGATACGACCATTGCCGATCTGGCTGTCGCATTGGGCACAGGACAGATAAAGACCGGCTCGGCATGCCGCTCGGAGCGAATCGCCAAGTACAATCAATTGCTGCGAATCGAGGAGATGCTTGGGGAAACAGCCAGATACCCCGGTAAGGACTTCCGCTTTGTGAAAAAATAAGCGCATTTGAAGAGGGTTTTATTGCTTGCGGTTTTTTGTTCGTTATTTGCGGTCCGGTCGTACTCCGCTGGCGCGGATACCATTACCGTGATGGTTTACAATCTGCTTTTTTATGGTCAGAACACATCCTTTTGTAACCAGCAGAACAACGATGTGAATTTTAAGGACGGCTATTTGCGCACCATCCTGTCGCGCACCCGTCCGGATATTTTCGCAGTAAATGAAATGGGGCGTAACCCGGAAAATGCAACACGTATTCTGGAGAATGTAATGAACCATGGGGGTGGGGACAGGTTCGCCCATGCCACTTACACCAATACCACGAATTCCTCCATTGTGAATATGCTCTTCTACGACCAGGAGAAATTTGGCTTGTACAAAGAAGCGGTCATTGGAAACGAACTGCGTGACATTAACCTGTATACCCTGTATTACCGGTCTGCCGGGCTTGAGCAAGGGCAGGACACCATCTTCCTGAGCTGCATTGTGGCCCACCTGAAAGCGGGAAGTACTGCCAACGACCAGCAGCGGCGCCTGCTCGAGGTCCAATCTGCCATGTCTTATATCGACCAGCAGGAAATCCGGGGGAATCTGCTGTTCATGGGCGACTTCAATATGAACTCCTCCTTTGAACAGGCCTATGGATTGATCACTTACCACCCCAACGAGGATATCCGTTTTTATGATCCGATAGACAAACCCGGGCTCTGGTACAACAACCCGGAAATGGCTCCATACCATACCCAAAGCCCGAGAACGGGCTCCCACTCCTGCTTTGTGGGTGGCGGACTGGATGATCGGTATGATCAGATACTTGCCACTGCCCACGTCATGGAGGGAACCCTGGGTGTCAAGTATTTGGAGGACTCCTATAAAACGCTTGGCCAGGACGGTAAGCGGTTTAACCAGTCCCTGATGGATCCCCCCAACCACAGCGAACCGGAGGCTGTGATCTATGCCTTGTACAATATGTCAGACCACCTGCCGGTTCTGCTTGACCTGGTTTTTTTCCCCGATTTTGCAAGCCATATTTCAATGGACATGCCCGTGCAGACCGGAGATGTGTTGCTGACCAACCCGACCCGGGACCAGCTGGAGTTCAGCTTGCATATGGAGCCAGGCAGATATGATTTTGAGCTATTCAACCTGGGTGGGGAACGGGTGTTTAGCCGGCAGGAAACCCTTGGCCAGCAGGGCCGGTCATTTTCCTACGATGTTTCCCATTTGCCCGCAGGCATTTATGTGTTTAGCATTGCAAGGGGGAATCAGTTCGCCTTTTCAAAAAAACTGGTGCTAATCCGTTGAAGGAAGCTGATTGTATACCAGGAAGTCGCGGTGTGATTTAATCATATTGATGGTGAACAGCAGCAGGTTCTTGGTTTCTGATAACAAGTTGAAATACAGCATGCTATTTCGCGTCCCAACCTGCTCGGCCTTGATCATTTTGATCTGTTTCTTTTTCATTTTGTGAAGCATGCCCAGGGCTTCCTGTTGGATTTTTATCAATGCCGGAATGGCTTCAAAGTCCCCTTTCTGAGTGATCTCCAGTGAACCTGTAAAGACCTTTGCCACCTGCTTGTTTAGGGCTTTGAGATCGAGGACCTGCTCCTCATGCAATGGGGGATGGTTGTTGTCTATGTATTCGTAGGATGGTTCCGCAATATATGTCAGGCAGTGGGCGATTTCACGCAGGTAATCCAGGATCTGGACATAGTAATGCCCGCTGTCAATGGAGTCCTCTTCCAGTTTTTTCAACGTAACATAGGCATCCTGTTTCAGGTCCTTGGTTTTCTGGTTCAGCATCCCGATTTGGGTGAGTGACTTGCGCATGGACTTGCGCTTTTCTTCAGTCAGTGCACTGACCACTGCCTGGTAGAGCGATGAGGAGCCTTCGAGGGTGCTTACGATATCCAGCTTACACTGCTTCAGCACATTGTCACCGTTCCAGGAGGTCCCCGCAAGTTTCTCCCTTTCCCGCTCTTTCGTGGTTTTTCTTTTATGGAGGATGGTGGTCCGGACAATCACCAGGAAAGCGATCGCAATGGCAACAATGGCAGCGACAAGACCACCCCAGCTGATAAACAGGGCGATCAGGAATGCAGAGGTGAAAGCGGCAAAGGCGGTGAAAAACCATCCGCCGATGACGGTAATGACGCCGGTGACCCGGTACACTGCACTTTCCCTCCCCCAGGCCTTATCCGACAAGGAGGTTCCCATGGCCACCATGAAGGTGACATAGGTGGTCGACAGCGGAAGTTTCAGTGAGGTGGCCAGGGCAATCAGGATGCTGGCCACAAAAAGGTTCACGGAAGCCCTGAGTTGATCAAACGATGAAGTATCGCGCTTCATGCGCTTTCGCCTTTTATAAACGGCCAGGTCGAATCTTTTTTGGATGAAGCGCGTGATCGGCCCGGGTAGCACCCGCTGAAACCCCTTGTTGGCCTCTATGCCCATCCTGACGATGTTGCGTGCAAGCAAGCTGGAGGAGAACCGCTCGTCACCATCCGATTGGCGGGCCAGGTCAACCTCCGTCTTGGTAACTGACCGGGATTTTTTGGAGAAGAACAAGGCGAGGACCATGACCAGTCCGGCCAACAAAAGCAGGTAGGTGGGGGTCTGGACCGGCTGGAGCAAGGACTCCATCGTAAAAGTATCCGGGTTGAGGGATGGGTCAGCGACAAACAACCTGTAGGATTCAAGTCCGGCCAAAGGGACACCGATAAAGTTGACCAGGTCATTTCCCGCAAAGGCCATGGCCAGGGAAAAGGTGCCGATCAACACAATGATGCGCAAAATATTGGTTTTAAAAACCAGGATCAGGATTTGGAACAGGACGGCAAAACCGATGAAGCTGAAGCTTAGCAGACTGACTGTATTATCTCCGATCCAGGCCACCGTTTCGGGGGTCATGAAGGATGCCCCGCTGGCTCCTTTCACCAGGATGAAATACACGATGGAGGTAACTGCCAGGCTGCCCCAAAGGGCACCCAGGTAAGGGATCCTTCGTTCGTAATTGAATGTAAAAAGGATGCGGGTAAGGTATTGTACCAATGCACCGACCGAGAAGGCAATGACCACGGAAAGCAGTATCCCGGAGATGATGGCCAGGGCTCTGGCGGAGTTGATGTAGTTTCCGATGTCTGCCAGGTTGTCCGTGGAGCCCATGATTTTGACCAGGGATATGGCCACGGCAGCCCCAAGGATCTCGAAAACAATGGAAACAGTGGTTGAGGTGGGCAGGCCGAACGTGTTGAACACATCCAGCAGGATCATATCGGTGATCATCACCGCCAGGAAGATGACCATGATCTCCGAGAAGAAGAACTGATCCGGATGAAAGATTCCGCTGCGCGCGATTTCCATCATGCCGCTGGAAAATGTAGCCCCTACAAACACCCCCAGGGCTGCCACCGACAGAATGAAA
>SLSG01000272.1 GCA_007130545.1 Bacteroidales bacterium
AAGATTTTACGCATTGTTGTTGGCTTTGGCATTGTTATTGGCTTTGGTTATTAAAATCTCCCACAAAAATAGACAGTTTTTTTTAACGTACCTTTGTAAGTGTGATTTGCATCCCATTTCAAACTTTTGGGCCAGCAATTTTGTTTAATGAATATTGGCGTTTCATTAAACTATAAAATTATCCGACGATGAATGTTCCGAATAAAAAACTCTCTTATCGCCTGTTGCTTTCCCTGCTGCTGGTCCTGTTTGGCAGTCTCACCTTCACGGCATGTGACAAACAGGACGATCCCGAACCCATTGACGAGGAAAAGCTAATTAACAGGGATTTTTACGGGTTCATGAAAGAATGGTATTTCTGGTATGAGCAAATACCTGAGATTGACCCGCTGAGCTACCCATCTCCCTTAGAGGTGCTGGAGGCCATTCGTTACCGTCCGTTGGACCGGTGGAGCTACATTACCAGCTGGGAGGCGTTCGAAGCCTATTTCAGGGATTCCAAAATGATCGGCTATGGTTTCGGTTCCGGGTACGATGCGGCTGGGAACCTGCGGGTGCTTTTCAATTATAACACCACCAAAATGTATGAGGCGGGGGTCAGGCGCAGCTGGATTATCGAGGCGATAAACGGCAACCAGATCACCGCGGGCATGAACATCAATCCCATGCTCGGGAGCAATGAAGTGGGCGTAACAAATACTTTTCGCTTCCGGAAACCGGACGGGTCAGTGGTGGAGCATACGCTGGCCAAGGAGGAACTGGTGATGAACAATGTGCTGCATACAGAGGTGATACAAGCCGGGGATGTCAAAGTGGGCTACCTGGTACTGCAAGGCTTTACGAGTCCCACGGTCAGTGAGCTGGAAAAGGCATTTGATGAATTCGTGGCCGAAAACATCGATGAGCTGATTCTGGATATGCGCTACAATGGGGGAGGGCAGACCAGTGTGGCGAATGTTCTTTCCAGCATGATCGGAGGCAGCCGGGTCAGCGGGCAGGTATTCACCAAATACATGTACAATGACAAGCAGGTGGAGTCGAACCGCATCGATACGTTCATGGTGGTCAGCCGCAAGCTCAACCTCGACCGGCTGCTGACCATCGGAACGCGGAGTACCGCTTCTGCCAGTGAGATGGTGATCAACGGACTCAGACCCTATATGCCGGTTTATATCTTCGGGAACACCACCTATGGCAAACCGATGGGGGCGAATGTCTTCAAGGATGACGAGGATCGGTATGCCTTTGTGCCGATAACCTTCAAGACCGCCAATGCCAGCGGGGAAGGAGATTTTTTTGACGGGATCCCGGCGGACGCCCCCGCACCGGATGATATCACCCGAATGTTTGGCGACCTGGAGGAAACCTCCCTGAAGGCCGCCTTGCATTTTATTGAGACTGGCAGCCTGCCGGATATGCCGGTCGTCAAATCGGTCTACATACAACCCCGCGACCGCATGACCGGGCTACAGAAGATCATTGGGGCGTTCTAATATCGTAAATAGGTCTCGATAACCCTGGATATGGTCTTCTGGCAAACGGGACAAAAGCCCGGGGCGGCGTTGCTGCGCATCCGGCAGTGTATGTAAGGCCTGTAGACCCCCTCTGATGTATAACCGCCGCCTTCAAAGACCCCCAGCCTGTCCAGGTAAGACTCTTCTGCCGGCGTGGGAACCGGGATGTCATTATCCAGCAAGTCCTTCCACTTGGATTCGAAGTCGACCAGCGTGGTCAGGTTGGCCTCCCATGGTTCCACATCCAGCGGGTAGAAATCCTCATAGGCCACTTCCGAACCAAAATACTCATCCCCCAGACCAGCCAGTCCGTGCCCGATCTCGTGGATGAACACGACTTTGGACCAGGGATGGTCTGCCGTGCCGACAATATGGGCGTTGTAAATGCCCCCACCCCCGTATTGGGTGGTGTTCACCAGTACACAGACCACATCTCCCGGTGCATTGGCTGCTGCGTCCATCAGCTGTCCGTGTCGTGCCGTGGTAAGGTAGCGGTCCAGGCCAAGAGAGTAATAAGTGGTCCCTGCCGGGGTCCGGTTATAGAACCCCTGACCGGGATTACTGGGGCCTTCTGCCGGGGATGGGGACTCCACCGCCCAGAAGTTGATATGGTCCCGGTAGCTTTCAAAAGGCTGCTGCGACAATATATATTCCGCCATGTCCCGGACGTCAGACCGGAATTTTTCCATCTGCCCTTCCAGATAACCCTCGGCCACAAAGACCAGGTCGAGGCTGCGTGCGGGATCCCCGTTGCCCGCGACCCTCGTGACCGGGTAGGGTGTGAAATGGTTCCTTCGGATGAACATGCTGTTGGGGTCAACCTCCACCTCTATCACACTGGAAAAGCTGCCGTCCCGCATCCTTTCCAGGATATCTACCCGGACCGTTTCTGCCGGGAAAGGCATCCTGATTACCTGGTCGAATGCCCGGCTGATTACCCTGGCTTCCGGGGTGGTCTGCCACTCCTGGAACAGGGTGCCGAAACCATTCGAATACACCAGCTCCCCTGTTGCCTGCCTGAAGACCTTTACGCGGAAGCTGCCAAAACCCAGGCTGTCGATCATGCTTGATGGGGAGCCGCTCCAATACGGTTCATAATACAGCTCGTCCAGGTATGCCTTGGTTCGGCTCTGGTCCCCTGCCAGCACCAGGTCCATGCGCAGGGCTCCCTGCCCGAACCAGGCAGCCGTGTCAGGCATCAGGACCGCGGTGTCTGGTTGTAAAGACACACCGTTCATTGGGAAAACGGCTTTGCCGGGTCCGCAAACAAACACCAGCGCAAATAATACCAGAAATTTTCTCATCTTAATGTGTTTTTCAATGTAAATTCAAACCGGGCACCTTTCCCTTCTTCTGACCAAACGCTTACCGTACCCCCATGCCGGTGTACGACCCGCTCCACGATGGCCAGTCCGACTCCCGTCCCCTCAAACTCGCTGGCTGGGTGAAGCCGCTGGAATACGCCGAAAATGATGGAGGCATATTGCATGTCAAAGCCCACCCCGTTGTCCTCGATGCGATAGTGGCAAATGCCGTCTTTAACCTCGCCACTGATGCGAACCACAGGTTTATCCACCTTGGAAGAGAACTTCAGTGCATTGGAAACCAGATTGACCCATACCTGTTTGATCATGGCGGCATCGCCCCAGGCCGGAGGCAGATCCGAAAGTTCAAACGTGAGGCCCTCCTGAGGCGGGTCCTTTGCAAGCTCATGGAACACGGCTTCTGCAAGGGCCTTCATCTCGATTCTGGATTGTTGGATCTCCGTGCGGCCTAAGCGGGAAAAGGCAAGCAGGTCATCGATGAGCTGTCCCATTTTCCGGCTGTTGCTGCGGATGATGCCACAGATCCTGTGGCCATTGGCATCCAGCACCCCTGCATAATCTTCCTCCAGCATAAGGCTGAAACCGTCAATCGCCCTCAGTGGCGCCCTCAGGTCATGGGATACGGAATAGGAAAAGGCCTCCAGTTCCTTGTTGGCCGCCTCCAGCTCCAGGGTCCGGCTCCGTACCCGCTGCTCCAGCTCCTGATTAAGCTCCCTAAGGTCCGACTCCGCCCGTTTTTGTTTGGTGACATCCAGTACGGTCGAGACCATCGTGTTCTGGTCCAACAAAGGGATGTTCTTCGCATCGATGATGCGCTGCTGTCCATCCTGACGGGTGGTGAGGATGTTCTCCCAGTGCATCCTTTCCGGGTCGCCCGACTGCATGTCTGTCATGACCTTTTTCTTCAGGGCCTCCCGGTAAGCGGGTTCCGGGTAAACCCGCCTGAAAAAGTTCTCCGTGTCTGTCAGCTCTTCCCTGGGCCAGCCGTATATCTCCTCGAATTTTTTGTTCATGTACGTGGCGCTGCCTTCGTTGATCGTGTTCAGCGCCACCCCGATCGGGAGGTTGTCCAGTACCGTATAAATAAATTCATTTCTCTCCTGCAGGGCCTTTTCTGCCTTTTTCCGGTTGGTGATCACTTCGGTGTACAGGATGATGCCCCCAACCTCCTCTCCCTGCCTGTACCAGGGCCGGCATTCCCAGCGCGTATAATCGGTCGTCCCGTCCTGCCTTATGAACACGTCTTCGTCCACCCTGATCACCTCCCCGGCCAGGGCGCGGCGGTGCACCTCTTTCCACCTGTCCGGAATGTCGGGGAAGACCTCGTAATGGTGTTTCCCGATGATGTCTTTTCGCTTCAGTTTGTAATCGGATAAATACCTTTCGCTGACGAAGACATAGCGGAGGTCTGTATCATGCACGGCAATGGCATTGGGGTCGTGCCGGATGATGTATTGCATCAGCTGGTGCCAGTTCTCCAGCTCCGTTTCCGCATGGCTCTTTTTTTTCTCGAGCTGTTTGACGGAGTCGGATATTTTCCAGGAGAGCACCACCAGCAAACTGATCAGTACCGTAAAGAAAACGGACGGTGCGCTTGCCAAACGCTCAAAGCCGCCAGGGGACAGCCACAGCCAGCCCCACAACGCGATGGGAAGCAGTACCGAAGCCGGGATCAGCCTCCGGGCCAGAAAGCCTGCCTTTCCGCTGGAGAAAATTACGGAAACAATGCCCTGTCGGGGCCGGCTTGCCAGCACTCCCAGTCCGATAAATAAAAATGCCACCGCAGTATGCAGGGCCATTTGGGTGAATTCACCATAACCGTAAAATGCGGCTACGTCGTATTTGTAGCCCAGTATGGGCATCAGGCTGGACAAGACTATGAACAGGGCCAGCAACTGGGAAAGGACCACGCTCTGGCTCCACCTTGCACGCAATAGGATCAGTGAAGCTGAGGCCAGCACAAAGCCAATGGCCGTATTCAGGGCCATGCGTCCGGGAGCGAACGTATGTAGGGCATCTGGCTCATCCCTAAAGAGCAGTTCGTCGATGCCCAGGTCGGTCTTCAGCAGGTATTGTATTAGGTTAAGCGAGCCAAGCAACAGGACCAGCAAGGCGGCGGCAAGAGAGATCCGGTTTAAGAAAGGCTTCTCTGTGTCCGCGGAAACTGACGGAGGCGGTTCCAGCAGCAACAGGGAAAGGCCCAGCAGCATAAACGAAAGGGCCGTGTTGGCCTTCATTGAGACAAAGGTCGGATGAAGGCTTCTCAGCACGGGGATATCCAATATCCAGCCCGCCATCACGAGAAGTCCGACTACCAACACCACCCATCCCGCTGCCCTGGAGTAGAACAGTTTAAACCGGGTACTGGATGTATCGCCTTGAATTGCCATTCGGCAGGCAATTTAGTGTTTTTTTTCGGATACGGGCTCAGCCCTTCTGCCTGGTTAACTTCCCGATGATGAATTTTTCCAGTTCAACCAGCACGAACACAGCAACTCCCGCGCCCAGTGGGTAAAGCCAGAAGCTGGCTTCCACCGGGGCGGTGTCGAAAAAGGTGTTCATAAAAGGGGTATAGGCAAAGAAAAGCTGCAAGAGGACCAATGCTCCGGCCGCAATAAAGGCATATTTATTGTTGAAGAAGCCTTTCCCCAGGCTGGGGGTTTTGATCTTGCGGCAGTTGAACAGGTAGAACAATTGTCCGGCTACCAGGGTGTTGACGGCAACCGTCCTGGATCCCGCATCGTCCAGTCCGACAGACTGCATGTATTTGAAAACGGCCATGGTGATGCCTCCGATCAAAAAGGAAACAAAAAGGATCCGCCACAGGAAGAGTTTCCCCAGTATGGGCTCTCCTGGTTTTCTGGGCTGCCGCTCCATGACATTTTCCTCCATGGGCTCGAAAGATAAGGCCAGTGCCAGCGTCACGGCAGTGACCATATTGACCCAGAGTATCTGGGCCGGGGTGATGGGCATCATCATACCCAGCAGGATGGCCGTCATCAGCACCAGTGCCTCGGCCCCATTGGTCGGCAGGATGAACAGCAGGGCTTTGCGGATATTGTCGTACACGGTGCGCCCTTCCTCTATCGCGTGGACGATGGTGGCGAAATTGTCGTCTGCCAGCACCATTTCGGAGGCATCCTTGGATACCTCTGTTCCCTTGATTCCCATCGCAATGCCAATATTTGCCTTTTTCAATGCCGGGGCATCGTTGACCCCATCACCCGTCATTGCGCATAGCCTTCCGTTTTCCTGCAGGGCGGTGACCAGCCGCAGCTTGTGTTCGGGGCTGGTGCGGGCATACACATCGTACTCCTTCACGACCTCCCTGAGCTTCTCATCGCTCATTTCCTCCAGTTCCTTTCCGGAGATGGCCTTTTCCCCGTCGCCGATCCCGATCTCCTTTCCGATGGCCCTGGCTGTGATCAGGTGGTCTCCCGTAATCATCTTGACGCCCACACCGGCTTCCTTACATTCTTTGATGGCCTCGATCGCCTCATCCCTGGGCGGGTCGATGATCCCGATGATGCCCAAAAAGACCTTTCTTTTCTCCAGGTCCTTTTTCTCCAGCTCTGTCCGGTCCCTGTCGGTCTTGTTGTACGCTACTCCCAGAAGCCGCTGCCCCTGGGCGGCCACGGCTTCCATTTTCTCCTCCCAGTAATCCCTGTCCAGGTCTTTTTCCCCGTCAGGCGTCAGTTGCTTATGACATATGTCAAGTACCCTCTCCGGGGCACCGGTCATGAAAATGAACAGGTCTTCATCCACCTTATTGAGCGTGGCCATGTATTTGTGGTCCGATTCAAAAGGGATGGAATCGATCCGCTCCGGCTTAAAATCCCTGAGTCCGGCTTTGTAACTGAGCGTCAGCATGGCACCCTCGGTGGGAGTGCCCGTGAGTTGCCATTGTCCATCCTTCTCAGAAACTTCCGCATTGTTGCAGGCCCGCACCGTCCTTAGCAATTGCCAGAGCACCGTTTCCTTTTCCGGATCGACCTTTTTGTCATCCAGCAGGATGTTGCCTTCGGGCTGGTAGCCCGTCCCTTCCGCGCTGTACTCCTTTTCTGCCGTGATGATGGTCTTGGCGGTCATCTCGTTGCGGGTCAGCGTGCCGGTTTTGTCCGAGCAGATCACATCCACCGCCCCGAGGGTTTCCACAGATGGAAGCCGCCTGATGATGGCGTTGCGGGCAGCCATACGCTGCACCCCGATGGCCAGTGTGATGGTCATGATCGCCGGCAAGCCCTCCGGAATGGAAGCGACCACCAGTCCGATTACCGCCAGGAACAACTCATCCAGCTCGTAGTCCTGGATGAAGTAGCCATACGCAAAGAACAAGCCCGTGACGCCAAGGATGATCAGCGAAAGCCATTTGCCAAAACGTTCAATCTGCTGCAACAGGGGGGTGGTGATCTTTTCCACTTCCGACATCATCTGGTTGATCTTTCCGAGCTGGGTCTGGCTGCCAGTCTCTACAACGATACCCGTTGCTTTTCCGTAAACCACTACTGTTCCGGAAAAGGCCATGGAAGTGCGGTCGCCGATCACGGCATCCCCGGCTGCTGGTTTGATCACCTTCTCTACGGCGCTGGACTCCCCGGTAAGCGGGGATTCTTCCACGCGAAAATCCTTGGCTTTTGCGAGCCGGACGTCTGCCGGGACCTTGTCCCCCGATTTCAGAAATACCACGTCACCGGGCACCAGTTCATCGGCTTCGATCGTTTTTTTCTCCCCGTCCCTGATGACCACTGCTTCCAGGGATAGCATCTCCCTGATGCTTTCCAGGGCCCTTTCGGCCTTGCCTTCCTGTATGAACCCGATCAGCGCGTTGATGACCACCACTGCAAGAATCACCCAGGTATCTATCCAGTGGTTCATCAGGGCGGTGATTACCGCTGCCGCCAGCAGCACATATATCAGGGTGTTGTGGAACTGCAGCAACAGCCGCATCCATGCGCTCTGCTTCTTTCCCTTCGGGATCTCATTGGGGCCATATTCTTCCAGTCTTTTTTTTACTTCTCCGGCATCCAGTCCCTTGTCCACATCTGTGCCAAGCTTTTCGGCGGCTTCTTCGGCCTCCATCGCATGCCATTTCTCTTCCTGCCGTGATCCTTGTTGGTTCATCATTTCGGTCATTTTTTAATGGGGAGTATATCCCTTTTTAAAGATAATAAAAAGAATTTTGACAGTCCGGCGAAAGTCCTTG
>SLSG01000293.1 GCA_007130545.1 Bacteroidales bacterium
GGGCATACAGGTCCAACTCCGGTTCATTGCCGGCCAGCCTCCCTTTCCTCGCCATTTTGCGGTAACGAAATGCCCTGAAGTGTCTGACAGGGTTCAGGAAACCCCAAAGAATGTTTTTCATGCCTGTAACAGAATTATCGGCTGAGCAGGTAAACGTTCCGGAATTCGATGGGTCCGCCTTCACTCTGCAAACCGATGCGCCCGGAAGTGTAATTCAGTCCGGTGGCCCTGTTCTGCAATGCACCGTTGACATATACCTCCATGGAGTCCCCTTGGGCGATGATCCGGTAAGTATTCCATTCCCCGGCCGGGTTTTCCCGGCTTTCTTCGGTCAGTCTTTGCACGACACGACGGGACTTGTCGATGCGCTCACTGAAGTCCCCGTCGCCCATCGCGATCAGGTCTCCTGCGCGGCCATGCATCATCTGGGCCTCAAAGCAAACCGGCCAGATGGCATCTTCCTCCTGCAGGTGGACGAACACCCCGCTGTTGGTCGGCTCTCCGGGCCAGCGCCATTCTACATGGAGCTCGTAATCATCGTATTGGCGATCTGTTTTGGCGTATCCGAAGGGCTCTCCCTTGCAGTGCAGAATGCCTTCCGAAGCGCTCCAGACAGTGGCCGGATCGACTTCTTCACGGTGGAAGAACTCCCAACCTGCCAAATCTTTCCCGTTAAACAGCCAGAGGGTATCGGATCCCTGAACGGTTTCAGCGGTTTGGGGTCCCGGTCCGCCACAGGATATAATCCAGCTTGCGGCAAATACCAGCAATGCAATACCAGCCGCGGTTTTAAATTTTCTTTTCATGTGTAGATTTTTGATGACCGAAATTACGGTTTTTTTGTATAGTATGTGACGGTGCTGAGCTCATTCCATGCGCCACGTGTGAAATCCGGGATTTTCACAGGCATGCCCTGGTTGGCCACCGACACGCGGGAAAGTTCTATGATGGCCGACCACTCTGCGGCATCATACACATCCTGGTCAAGCGGCAGCCCATGCCGCAGACAATAGACCAGGCGGTAGTCCATGATGAAATCCATTCCGCCGTGGCCGCCGACCCGCCTGGCCTGTTCGCCCACTTCCCTTACAATGGGGTGCTCGTATTCCTGCAGCAGCTTTTCCAGTTCTTCGTCGGATAGCCAGGAGTGCCCGTCGGGTTCCAGTGCAATGCCCCTCCTGGGCCATTTCTGGGCAAAGCCCCTGGTCCCGCTCAGCATGTGGATGCGGCTGTAGGGGCGCGGACTCGTGACATCGTGCTGGATCTTGATCGACTTACCTCTGGCCGTTTTGATAATGGTCGTGTTCATGTCTCCCTTTTTGTATTCCCGCTGTGCATAATCCGATTCCTCCCCGAATTTGTCTTTGGCATAGGCGGTGAGTCCGAACTGCCCGCTCGATACCGACACCAGGTATTCCATCCGGTCGCCTCTGTGGATGTTCAGCGCATGGGCAATGGGTCCGAGTCCATGCATGGGATACAGCGCCCCATCGTATTGCTCGTTGTGCCTCAGCCGCCACATATCCCAATACCCGTTCTCTTCCTCAAACAGCAGGAAACGCAGGTCGTGAATGTATGCCCCTTCCGCATGTACGATTTCTCCGAATAGCCCCTGTTGTGCCATGTTCAGTGTGGCCATCTCGAAAAAGTCGTAATTGCAGTTTTCCAGCATCATCATATGCCTGCGGGTGCGCTCGGCCGTGTTCACCAGCTGCCAGGCCTCGTCGACTGTCAGGGCCGCCGGTATTTCCGTGGCCGCATGCTTGCCTTGCTCCATCGCATACACGGCGATGGGTGTATGCAGATCCCAGTGCGTGCAGATATATACCAGGTCCACATCCTCCCGCTCACAGATGGCTTTCCAGTCATCCGCCCCGGTGTATCCGTCGGCAGGCGGCATGCCCCTGTCTGCCATCATTTGCATGGCCCTTTCCACATTGGCAGGGACCACATCTGCCAGGGCAACGATCTTCGCCCCTTCAATGAACGAAAAGCGGTGTACTGCCCCGATGCCCCGCATACCCAGTCCGACAATCGCAATGCGCACCGTATCAAGTGGTTCCGTGCGCAGCTCCAGTACATGGTGTTGGCCGGCCGGCCGGACCGGGGTTTCAAAAACCTCCCGTGCGGTAAATGGGCTGTCGCCGGCAGGCTGCCCGGGTTGGCAGGCAAAAAAAGCCATGAGGGTGAATGCCAGGATCATCATGCGGGAAATGGTCGTGGGCTTGGTGCAAATGGTTTTCATAATATAAAATGGTTTAGGGAATCTGTGATGATGTCCTGCATCCAGGATGCCCGTGATTCCAGACTTTCTATAAATGCCAGCTGTACCCTGGCACGGACCAGGTTGTGGTCTGCATAGGCCGTTTTATAATATACATCCCCATTCAGGTAATCGGCCAGAAAACGGATCCCCATTATATAGGTCATTAATACCGGGGCCAGGTGGAAGAATTCTCTTTCCCGGGGGGTGGCGGCGGACCCGATCTGGGCCAGGTAAGCCCTGGTATAGGCTTCGAATGCCCATGGGACAAGGGAGGACTTCCGGTGGTCCGGCTCATCCTCCATGACGGCATTGGCCCCGGTGCGGATCGCATCCCCATAGTCATAGAACAGGGAGCCCGGACCCACGGTGTCCAGGTCGATAACGGCCACGGCCTTTCTTTCGCGGAACAACAGGTTGTTGATCTTGGTGTCGTTGTGGACCACCCTGAGTGGGATCTCCCCACTGTTTGTCAGTTCCTCGATCCGACCCAGCGATCCTGCGCGTTGCAGAAAAAAATCCACCACCTCCCTGACCTGCTCCAGCCGTTTCGCATGGTCATTCTCCACGGCCTCCCGCAATTGCCTCAGCCGGAATGACAGCCGGTGAAAATCCGGGATGGCCTCTTCAAATTCTGCCGGATCCAGTGGTGAGCAACGCCCGGCAAACCATCCGAATGCGTTTCCGGCCTGGCGGGCCTGCCATGGCTCCTCCACCAGCTCGATGGAGTGGGTTCCCGGGATGAATTCCATGACCCGCCATACGCCTCCTTGCTGGTCAGTAAAAAGATACTCCCCGTTCCTGTCCGGCAGCAGGGCAGGAACCACGATGTCCTCCAATCTGGCACTGAATTCCTGCTGAAGCTTTATATGGTTGGCTATGATGCCCGCGGGATTTTTAAAAACCCCCGTGTTGATGCGTTGCAGGATGAAACAGGACCTGGCGCCGCCGGTCTCCTGTCTGATCTCCAGTTTGAAGGTGTCGTTGATGTGCCCGCTCCCGTGCGGGATGATGCTGATCACCTCCCGGCCGGGGAAGAATGCCTCAATGGCTTCTTCATATTCGATTTGTCGCCTATTCATATCCATATTCACCGGGTCGTTTCGGGTTCTTGTTCTTTGGTCGTTTCGGGTTCTTGTTCTTTGATCGTTTCACATCCTTGTTTCCTGGTCGTTTCGGATCCTGATCCCGTGCCCGTGCAACGCAAAATACAAAATAAACAGGTATGCGGGAAGGAGTATCCAGTAGGCGCTCTGGTAATTGCTGACCACTTCGGATCCGCCTTCCCCGAGTCCCACCAGGTAACCAAATGCAAGGGGGATGATCCCACCCCCGACGATGCCCATGACCAGAATGGAGGACCCCACCTTGGTGAACTTGCCCAGGTCAGCAATGGCCAGGGGCCAGATGGCGGGCCACATCAGGGAGTTGGCAAAGCTGACCATCAGCAGGCAGTAGAAGGCGTACTTCAAGGGGAGGAGGACGAGCATCAGGCTGGAAGCGATGCCTATGAGCGAGAAAAGGACCAGCGCCCGCTTCTGGGAAATAATCTTCGGGATTGTCAGCACCCCGAAAACATACCCGGCGATCAGTCCGACCGTCACAAACCCGGCATATCTTTCCAGGTTCGGCTCATCCCCGAAACTTGCCCGGGCAAAGTCAATGACGGAGGCCATTGGCAGGATTTCAATGCCGGCATACAGGAAAATGGCCAGGGCACCCAGCAGCAGGTGCGGAAACTGGAGTATGCTGCGCTTGTTCCTGGCATGATCTGACGCCAGGTCAAGGGGATCTGCCTGGCTTTCGCCATCCTCTTCCCCCTTTGCCTTTACTTCCGGCAATGGGGCGAAATAGACACCAATCCCCAGCAACAGCAGTATGCCACCCACGAGGTAGAATGGCAGAATCACATCCCCGAGCCGGACTTCCTGAAGGTCAATGAAGAGACCCAGAAACAGCGGGGCTGCCCACCAGGCAAGCTTGTTCATGATCCCCATCAGGCTCATCCGCACAGCAGCCGTTTCCATGGGTCCCACGATCGTGATGTAAGGGTTTACCGCCGCTTGCAGCAGGGTATTGCCGATTCCTCCGACAAACAGGGCAAGCAGGAACAAAGGGAAACTGACGGAGGTGGCGGACGGAACGAACAGCAGCATGCCGGCCGCCATGATGGCGAATGCGGCGACCATGGACCTTCGGTATCCGAAACGGGAGATGACCCAGGCAGAAGGCCTCCCGAAGATCACAAATGCCGAAAAGATGGCGGCCGTGACCAGATAGGACTCTCCAACACCCAGGTCGAATGCGGTGCGCAGGGCCGGGGTGAGGAAGCCGCTGATCCCGATGCCGAAACCGATTACAAAGAAGATCCCTCCGATGATGAGCAGCGGGATCAGGTAGGTCTTTTTGGGTGCCGCCTGGTTTTGCATGTGGTTCGTTTATGGGTGTAGGTGGGGTCTGCTTTTTTCCCGGACTTGCCATAGGGTGTGGCTGCTCCTTCTATGGGCCTGCGCTGACTGAAAAATAATTTTCAATTTCATCCAGCCCGTCTTCCGGCAGCCGGATATCCCGTATGATCCTGCCATGCTCCAGCAAAATGATGCGGTTGCATATTTCCGTGATGTGGTTCAGGTTGTGGCTGGACAGCAGCATCGTGGTGCCCCGGGATATATTTTCCTGTTGAAGCATCCGCTTGATCAATATCTGGGAGCTTGGGTCGAGGAAGTTAAAAGGTTCATCCAGCACCAACAGTCCGGGCTGCACCATCATGGCGGCAATGATCCCGATCTTCTGGCGGTTGCCGGTGGAGAACTGCCGGATATATTTTTTCTGGTCCAGGATCTCCCCGCTCATGAACCTGGAAAATCCCTGTAGTCGTTCATCGATCTGTGCCGGTGTGAACCCATAGATCCTGCCGGTGAAGTGGAAAAACTCTTCCGGACTCAGGAAGTCGATCAAAAAACCTTCATCCAGGAAACTTCCGGTGCTTGATTTCCAGTGGTCACTGCCGGCCACGTCCTGGCCGCCGGCCTGGATATTGCCCGCCGAAGCCTGGATCAGGTCGAGCAACAGCCTGAAGAACGTGGTTTTCCCAGCCCCGTTGTTGCCAATGATGCCGACCAGTTCCCCTGACCGGATTTCCAGTCGGTCCATGTCCAGCGCCAGCTGCTTGCCATAGTATTTCTTCAGTTCTTGTACAAGGATGTCCATATTACTTTTCCCGGTATTTACTCAGGTTGCGGTATTTTTTACGTTGAAAGCGGCGGAACACATCAGCGGTCCATGCCGGTGTGGCCGCCAGGAATGCAAGCCCCGTGACCCCCGCGGCAAGGGAAAATCCCAGCGGACTTTCAAGCGGGATCAGGCTGCCGGCAATATACAGGGGGATGGTGGATGCAAAGATCAGAATGATGATAAAAAACAGGGTGCCGCTGGTCCCTTCAAAGTTAAAGAAGGCCCGTTGGTTTGGATCGATCCGGGTGGAATTTCCCAGTCCCGCATAAAACAGGATACAGTATACGGGTCCGATTGCATAAAGAAACACCCCAGCCAGAAAAGGATAGGCCTCAGGCTTCCAGATCAGCACAAATGGGGTCAGCAGGATGAACTGCAGCACGGCCAGCAAGGCATAAAAAACATATTTGGCCCGAATAAGGGATTTTAAATCGAGGTCTCTGGTGGCGACAAAATCAAAAAACCGGCTTTCCCAGGAAAAGACATATTGCAGGTGTATGAACCCGTATGACCCGATAGCCATCAGGATGAACGGGGTCATGGCCGTCAGGCTCCCCGCCGGTGAGTAAATTATAAGGTAGAGGATTAGCGGGATCATCAGCGGGGCCTGTAAAAGGTTCTGCCTGGACCGCTTGTTGCGCATAAGCAGTTTCCACTCCAGTTCCCAGAACGGGCCCCAGAAGGGGATCCTGTGGAACAGCTTTCCGAGGCGGCCGGATGTGGCCACCCGGGTGCTTCCCTGGCTTCCCAGTCCGTAAAAGCCAGCTTCCATGTTTTTGCGGATAAGCGGCTGGATGCCGGCGATCGCGATTCCCATTCCCAGGAAAACCCATGTGTTGCCCTCAAGCAAAGCCTGTCCGAATTTTCCGGAGAAGACCATCAGCAGATCCTGGAAAACCCATCCGACAACAATGATCAACACCAGGGCCAGGGCGAACAGGGTCAGTGACAGGGCATTTCTTTTTCCGTATGTTTTCAGAAAAAGGCCCAGGGAGTGGCTGAGGCCGGACAGCAGGAGGCAGCCGAGGATCATAAACCAGAAGGCCTGGGGGGAAACGGGATGGTAAAGCGTGCGCATAAAGAATGGGACCAGCAGGGCCAGCAGGTAAACGTTGTACGGGCTGAACCACGAGCGGAACAGGGTCAGGGCGGCCAGCCGGCTGCGTTTGACGGGGAGGTGGAGGTAGGGGGCGACGCCCTGGCGGGGGACCGGCTGACTGAACAGGCGCAGGGAAAGGTCGCTGGCGTAAAGGAACAGCAGGTAAGACAGCATGACATCCAGGGGCTGTTTGTCCGGGAACAAGTTCTGCAAAATGCCTGGCAGGGCACTGCCGATGAGGAACATATACCAAAACAGGCTCAGGACGACAAAGCCGATCAGAACCCGGATGCCGACCCCCCTGCTGAAATAATGGGCCCGCCTGAAACTTAGCCAGGCATGATGCAAGATCGAAAGCAACATATAAGCCGGAAGGATTAAGGGGTGCAATTTACGTTTTTTTGTCGTGCCTTCGATCAAAACCCTTTTTGGATTGTTTACCCTGTCAAGCAAAAACCCAAACCGATGAATCTTAAACCCATGAACCCCACAAAAAACCTTGTATTCCTGTTCATTTTTCTGCCTCTCATTGCCAATGCACAGCGCGACTGGGCAGCCATGACCGTGGAGACCACTGAGCTGGCGCCGGGCATCCACCGACTCTTTGTCGGGGGGAGCGTTTCGGTCATCGCATTTACCGGCGAGGAAGGCGTGTTGCTCATTGACGCGGCCTACGAGCAGACTGTTCCCCAGTTGAAGGCGGCCGTCGGAGCGCTTTCGGACAAACCCCTGCGGTATGTCGTGAACACCCATATCCACGGGGACCATACCGGGGGCAACCTGGGACTTGGTGAGGGGGTCGACATCATTTCCCATCATTCCGTGAAGGACTATCTTGGGACAGAACGTACCCAGGGCGAACGGGTCATCCCTGCCTTCCCGGTGCATGCAAGGCCAAATAT
Source organism: Bacteroidales bacterium (assembly GCA_007130545.1). GTDB lineage: Bacteria > Bacteroidota > Bacteroidia > Bacteroidales > UBA7960 > SLSG01. Next base: position 7,499 of record SLSG01000293.1, read on the forward strand.
CACATTCTCCCATGAGCTGGACCTTGAGTTCAACGGGCAGACCCTGCAGATGCTGCACCTTCCGGAAGGCCATACCAAGGGCGACATTATCATTTATTTCCAGGAAGGGAATGTGCTGGTGATGGGTGACCTGCTCTTTGCTGATAACTTCCCGTTTGTGGATGTATCCAACGGGGGCCATCCCTTCGGCTACCTGGAGAACCTGGAATGGATCATTGCCAATTACCCTGCCGATGCGGTCATCAGCGGGGGGCACGGTCCGGTGTATACGATGGATGAGCTGGCAGCCTGGCGGCAGACCCTGGTAGAGACTGTGGAGGTCGTGCATGAGGCCAAACGCCAGGGACTTTCTGCCGAAGAGATGAAGGAGGCCAGGATTCTTGAGCCCTGGGCGGATATGGGGCGTTTCTTTATCACGGAGGATCGCTGGATTGATACGCTGTACCCGTTTTTACCTCTTTAGCCCATCAGGATCGCTTCAGCTCCGCCGGACCGCGACACATCTCCGCCGGA
>SLSG01000153.1 GCA_007130545.1 Bacteroidales bacterium
TGGAAGCGCTTGAATATTATGACTTCCCGGTGCTCATGGGCGCCGTACTGCTGATATCGGTCATGCTGGTGCTGCTGAACATATGCGTGGATATTGTGTATGGCTACCTGGATCCCAGGGTCCGTCTCACATAAAGGCTGCAGGCATCCCGCCCGGGCATGCAAATAATTAACCTGAAAAATTAAAAAGAATAAAATGAGAAAAAAGATCGTTGCCGGAAACTGGAAAATGAATACAGACCTGGATGGTGCCAAGGAACTGGCCTCCGGTGTATGCGGACTTCTAAACCGGGAAGTGCAGGGTGGCACATCCCAGGTGCCGGAGGTGGTGCTTTTCCCCCCTCATGTGTTCCTGCCGCCGGTGGTCAGGATATGTGCGGATCATCAGGGCATCTCCGCAGGTGCGCAGAACTGTCACCAGGAGGAGAAAGGCGCCTTCACCGGCGAGGTGTCAGCTGGAATGCTGGCTTCGCTGGGCGTAACCCATGTGCTTGTCGGGCATTCTGAGCGGAGGGCTTATTTCGGGGAGGATGACCAGATGCTGGCCAAAAAAGTGGAACGGGCGCTTGCCCACGGACTGACCCCGGTGTTCTGTTGCGGGGAAATGCTGCAGGAGCGGGAGGCCGGAAACCATTTTGAGGTGATTAAATCCCAGCTGGGAAATGGCCTCTTCTGGCTGGACGAGATACAGATACGGAAGACCGTGATTGCCTATGAGCCGGTTTGGGCCATCGGGACCGGGGTCACGGCCAGTCCCGACCAGGCACAGGAGGTGCATGCCTTTATCAGGAAGTTGCTGGCAGACAAATACGAAGCCGGGGTTTCAGCAAATCTCTCCATCCTTTATGGTGGTAGCTGCAACGCCCAGAACGCCCGGGAGCTTTTTTCCAGGCAGGATGTCGATGGCGGACTGATCGGCGGGGCCTCCCTGAAAGCGGAAGATTTTATCAAAATCATTCAATCATTTTAATATTTCCGTTATGGACTATGTGGAAGTGGATTGCAAACTGAACCCGATGGATCCCTGGAGGGATATCCTGATTGCACAACTGGCCGATATCGGCTTCGAGAGTTTTGAAGAGACCCTGGAAGGGTTCAAGGCATTCATTGGGGAAACGAACTACCGGGAGGACCTGCTGGGGGGTGCCATGAGCCTGCCCGAAGCAGGGGTTGACCTGGAAATGTCTCACCAGGTGAGGGTGGTTGGGAACCAAAACTGGAATGCGGTGTGGGAAAGCAATTTTGAGCCCGTCTGGATCACTGACCAGGTATTTGTACGTGCCCCTTTTCATGAGGCACGGCCGGATGCGGCTTTCGAGATCATCATTGAGCCAAAGATGTCTTTTGGGACCGGCCATCATGAAACCACGGCACTGATGGTGGAGTGGCTGCTGGATTTGAAACTGAAAAACAAGGCGGTCCTGGACATGGGGTGCGGGACCGGGATACTTGCCATCCTGGCGGCCAAAAAGGGGGCCGCCCCGGTTTCTGCCATCGATAGCCACATCTCCGCATACGAGAATACCCTGGAGAATGCCGAGCGCAATGGCATGTCGTTTATAGATGTACAGCACGGGGACACCGGGCTGTTCTGGGATGATACCTTTGATGTGATCCTTGCCAACATCACAAAAAACGTCCTGATAGAGGACATCACGAAATACACCTCGGTGCTTAACCCCAGGGGCGTATTGATTTTGAGCGGTTTCCTGGAAATGGACAAGGGGGACATCGTGGCCCATGCCGCCAGCCTGGGACTGAAGTTTGACGGGGAAAAAAGAAACAACGACTGGATTGCAGTCAAACTGATCAAGGATTGATCCTGCTTATGTCTATTCCGATAATGCCCCTGGCACTTTGCGTGGCCGGGGCCTACTTGCTGGGATCCGTTCCCACTGCGGTCTGGGCCGGGAAATGGTTCTTTGGCATCGATGTACGCGATCATGGGAGCGGAAATGCCGGCGCCACCAATGTATACCGGGTTCTGGGCGCAAAAACGGCCATTGCCGTGCTGCTGATCGATGCCCTGAAAGGTGCGGCAGCAGTTTCACTGGGCCATTTTGTCAGGCACTTGTTTGCCGTGGAGGAGTGGTTCGTTGTTTTCTTGTTTCTGTTGGGGGCCCTGGCCCTCTTGGGACACGTCTTCCCGCTGTTTGCCGGATTCAGGGGAGGCAAAGGCATCGCCACGCTTGCGGGGATCATCGTGATCCTGTTCCCGGGAGCCATCCTGATCTGCCTGGGTGTTTTCCTGCTGGCGTTTATCCCCACCAGGTATGTTTCACTGGGTTCCATGCTGGCTGCACTGGCATTTCCGGCCGTGGTGCTGTGGATATTGCCGCAACCGCTTCTGCCTGAAATCGTTTTCTCTGTGCTGGTGGCCATATTTGTGCCCCTGACCCATTTGAAAAATATCAGCAGGCTGCTTAAAGGGCAGGAAAACAAGATCCGGTTCAGCAAAAAGCAGGACGAATAGTATTTTTATACGCTCAATACATGCTCTTTTTTTAATACCTTTGTTTGTGACCGCAAACACATAGTTATATGACCTGGTTGATCGTTGTTAGTCTAATCGTGGTGGGAATTGTGTTTCTGCTGCTTGAGATACTGGTGGTGCCCGGTGCCACCCTTGTCGGACTGGCCGGCATTGGCATGCTGGTTGCGGGTGTGGTGGTGGCGTTCAACCAATATGGGGTCCCGGTCGGAATCATGACCCTCATTGGCTCCCTGGCGCTTAGCCTGGTTTCCATTGGATTTGCGCTGAAGTCGAACACCTGGAAGAAAGCCATGCTCAGCTCGGAGCTGCATGGAAGGGTGAACATCGTGGAATCTGAAAAGATTAAGGTGGGGGACGAGGGTACCACCATTACCCGGCTTAATCCGATGGGCAAAGCCCTCATCAATGAAGATTACTATGAGGTGACATCGAAGGACAACCTGATTGCCGAGAATACCCCGGTGACCGTGGTCAAGGTGGAAGGAAATAAAATCATTGTTAAACTTAAATCATAAGAGAAAATGGATCCGAACAATATTGGAATTATCATTGCCATCGCCCTGGTAAGCATTGTGGGGCTGTGGGTCATTTTTTACTTTATCCCGGTTGGACTGTGGTTCTCGGCGCTGGTTTCCGGCGTAAGGATCAGCTTGCTGCAACTGGTGCTGATGCGCTGGAGGAAGATTCCGCCCGCGGTCATTGTGAACAACCTGATCTCTGCCACCAAAGCCGGACTGAGCCTGAACCGGAATGACCTGGAAGCGCATTACCTGGCAGGGGGAAGGGTGAAGGCGGTCGTGAATGCCTTGATCAGTGCGGACAAGGCAAATATTCCGCTGGACTTCAAAACGGCGACGGCCATTGACCTGGCCGGACGCGATGTGCTGGAAGCCGTGCAGATGTCGGTTAAGCCCAAGGTCATCAACACCCCGCCGGTGGCTGCCGTGGCCAAGGACGGGATCCAGCTGATCGCCAAGGCAAGGGTGACCCTGAGGGCCAACATCAAACAGCTAGTGGGTGGCGCCGGGGAGGAAACCATTCTTGCCCGTGTGGGCGAAGGCATTGTGACCTCTATAGGTTCGGCCAACAACCACAAACAGGTGCTGGAGAATCCCGACAGCATTTCCAAGGTCGTGCTCTCAAAAGGCCTGGATTCCGGAACGGCCTACGAGATTCTTTCCATTGACATTGCCGACATCGACGTGGGCAAGAACATCGGGGCCATGCTGCAGATCGACCAGGCCAATGCCGATAAGAACATTGCCCAGGCCAAGGCCGAGGAACGCCGTGCGATGGCCGTTGCTGCCGAGCAGGAAATGAAGGCGAAAGCCCAGGAAGCCCGGGCCAAAGTAATCGAAGCGGAAGCTGAGATCCCCAAAGCAATTTCTGAATCGTTCAGGAGCGGGAACCTCGGGATAATGGACTATTACCGCATGGAGAATATCAAGGCCGATACCGGGATGAGAGAGAATATCGGTAAACCTGGTGGTGGCCAATCCAAAGGCAAATCCGGGGATAGCCAGAACAAATAAGCCGAAGCGGACAAGACCCGCAGGCGAATAAACTTTGAAGGGTTCCGGACTGCAACGGAACCCTTCAATTATTTTCCCGATTTCGCATTATCTTTGTTCTATGAGTTTTTTCCTTGTTTTGGGGATGGGAGGATTGGGATTCAATGTGCTGCTTGACTACCCGGCCTGGTTCCTGCTCTTCTGCCTGCTGGCCGGTGCGGCTTATGCTGCATTGCTATACCACCGCAATGCCCGGGACGGGTTCTCTCCGTTGCAGACAAAGGCATTTGCGGTTTTTCGTTTTTTGTCCGTCAGCCTGCTGTGCTTTTTGCTGCTCGGACCCATGGTGGAGCGGGTAATCAGGCAGGTGGAAGACCCTTTGCTGATATTTGCACAGGACAATTCAGGCTCTATCGTCATCCATGCCGATGCCCTGGATGTGTCTGCCTATCTGGAGGGGAGGGACAGCTTCCTGGATGCCATGGAAAGACGCTACCAGGTGCGCAGCTATGCCTTCGGTGAGGAGTTCCGGGCATCAGATTCCATTGCCTTCGGGGAGAAAATGACCGATATTTCTGAGGTCTTTTCCGGCATAGACCAGCACTACAGCAACCGGAACATCGGGGCTGTGGTATTGGCCAGTGACGGACTCTACAACAGGGGGATTAACCCGCTATATGCCTCCGCGGGAAAGCCCTATCCGGTTTATACCATCGCCCTGGGCGATACCACGCCCAGGCATGACCTGCTCATTGGCAGGGTGAACCACAACCGCATCACCTTCCTCGGCAACGATTTCCCGCTGGAGGTAGTGGTGGAGGCCAGGCAGGGGGACGGACGCTCCAGCCGGCTGACCATCAGCAGGGGGGGGGAGACCCTTTTTGCCCAAACACTGGACTTTTCTGGTGATCACGACATTCAGACCATTCCGGTGGAGCTTAATGCCGATGTGCCAGGGATGCAGCGCTACCGGGCTGCCATTGCACCCTCAGGTGACGAGGTCAGCCTGGCCAACAATACGATGGACTTTTATATCGATGTGATTGATGGCAGGCAGCAGGTGTTGGTCCTTGCCCATGCCCCGCATCCGGATGTGGGTGCCCTTAGAATGGCATTGGAAGAGAACGAGAACTACGAGGTGACCGTCTCCATGTTGGATGCGTTCGAAGGGAATATTGAGGCCTTTAACTTATTGATTTTACATCAGTTACCCGGACCAGGACGTTCTATACAGGGCTTAATGGAACAGGTTTCCGCTGCGGAACTGTCCTGCCTGTTTATCCTTGGCCAGCAGACCGACCTGGCCGCATTTAATCAACTCAGAACCGGGCTGGCCATTTCTCCCCGCTCGGACGCATTCACGGAAACCCTTCCGGCATTGGATGCAGGCTTCTCCCTGTTCTCCGTTCCGGAGCAGACCAGGAGCCTTCTGCCTTCCTTTCCCCCGCTGTTTTCCCCGTTTGCAAGGTATACCACGGCCGCAGGCACGCAGGTCATGCTCAACCAGCGCATTGGACAGGTGGTAAGCGACCAGCCCCTGCTTGCCTTTTCCCGGGCCGGGGCTTGGAAGACAGGTGTCATTACAGGTGAGGGGATCTGGAGGTGGCGGCTGTCTGCCTTTGCGAGGACCGGCAGCCATGACGCCTTTGATGAACTGATCCACAGGTTGGCACAGTACCTTTCGGTAAGAGAGGACAGGAGCTTGTTCCGGGTGAATATGGAAGCCTTCCTTTATGAGAACGAGGAGGTGCAACTGGAGGCAGAGTTGTATAGCCGGACCTATGAACTGGTCAATGAACCCGAGGTGTCGGTAGTGATCGTCAATGAGGATGGCCAGAGCTTCCCCTACCAGATGAGCCGGACCTCCAAGGCTTACCGGCTCACTGCGGGAACTTTCCAGCCGGGTGAATATACCTATGAGGCCAGCACCAGTTTCGGTGGCGAAAGGTTTACCGCCGGTGGCCGGTTCACCGTCTCTCCGCTGAACCTGGAAGAACTGCGGACCATTGCCGACCACAACCTGTTGTTCCGGATGGCTGAACAGTCTGGGGGTGTAATGTTTTATCCGGAGCAGTGGCAGAAATTGTCAGACCATCTGCTGGACAGGGAGGACGTCAGTCCGGTGATGTACGCACGGAAGACCTTTGATGAGCTGGTCAATATGAAAATATTGTTTTTTGTTATCCTGCTGCTGCTGACAGGGGAGTGGTTCATGCGCAAGCGAAGCGGAAGCTATTAAGTAGACCCTATGGAAAACATACTGCTGGGGGTAATCCTGGTTATTATTGTGGCGGACTACCTATTTGACCGGGTCATGGACCTGCTGAATGCCTCCCGTTGGAGCAACGAACTGCCGGAAGAACTGAAAGGAATCTATGATGAGGACAAGTACCGCAGGTCGCAGCAGTATTCCCGGGTGAATATGCGCCTGGGCATAATTACCTCCAGCCTATCTTTCCTGTTGATCCTGGGGATGCTGTTATGGGGCGGATTTGGGTGGCTGGACGGATTTCTAAGGGAGTACACCACCCAGCCTGTATTGCTGGCCCTGTTGTTTTTCGGAATTATCGGACTGGCATCGGATATTCTTTCGACCCCCTTTGACGTCTATGCCACCTTTGTGGTGGAGGAGCGTTTTGGTTTCAACCGTACCACGCCTGCCATCTACCTTGCCGACAAGATCAAGGGATGGCTGCTGGCCCTGCTGATCGGAGGGGCTCTGCTGGCCCTGTTTGTCTGGTTTTACGATGTGGCGGGCAGGCTTTTCTGGCTCTGGGCCTGGGTGGTCTTTTCCGGCTTCTCCGTGTTTATGACCATGTTTTACTCCACCTTGATCGTGCCCTTGTTTAACAAGCAAACCCCGCTGGAAGAGGGACCCTTGCGCACCGCCATTGAGGATTTTGCCAGGGAAGCGGGCTTCAGGCTGGACAATATTTTTGTGATAGACGGATCCAAAAGAAGCTCCAAGGCCAATGCGTATTTCAGCGGACTGGGACCCAAAAAGCGGATCGTGCTGTTCGACACGCTGATAAAAGACCATACAACCGATGAACTTGTCGCTGTGCTGGCGCATGAGATCGGGCATTACAAAAAGAAGCATACCCGCAAGGGGATGGCCGTTTCATTGCTCCAAAGCGGGGTGATGCTTTTCCTGCTGGGGATTTTTGTCAACCAACCCGGGCTTTCCCTGGCCCTGGGGGGGCAGCAGGCCAGTTTCCACCTTGGCATCCTGGCCTTTGCACTGCTTTATGCCCCCGTTTCCCTCTTGCTGGGCATTGCCGGCAACCGCATGAGCCGCCGCCATGAATACCAGGCGGATGCCTTTGCAGCCACACACTACCGGCCCGGGCCCCTGATGGAGGCCCTGAAAAAGCTCTCGGTGAACAACCTGAGCAACCTCAGGCCCCATCCTGCCTACGTCTTCGTACATTATTCACACCCGCCCCTGCTGAAAAGACTGGAACACCTGGAAAATCTGAAAGACCCGAAACAGCCTGCTTCAACCTGAACCCGATGACAACCAAACGCACCGCCCCCCTGGCAGAGAAGCTCCGTCCCGCCTCCCTGGATGAATACCTGGGACAAAGGCACCTCGTCGGTCCGGGTGCCATCCTTCGAAAATCCATTGAGTCGGGACACATTCCCTCCATGATTCTCTGGGGTCCGCCCGGGGTGGGGAAGACCACGCTGGCCTATTTGATCTCCCAGACATTGCTTCGCCCGTTTTATACCCTCAGTGCGGTCAGCTCCGGGGTAAAGGAGGTCCGCGCCGTGATCAGCAGGGCAAGGGAAGAAGGCGGGCAGGCCATCCTGTTCATAGACGAGATCCACCGCTTCAGCAAATCACAGCAAGACAGCCTGCTGGGCGCTGTGGAGCAGGGGGTGATCGTCCTGATCGGGGCGACCACGGAGAATCCTTCCTTTGAGGTAA
>SLSG01000078.1 GCA_007130545.1 Bacteroidales bacterium
CTCCGCCGGACCGCGACACATCTCCGCCGGATCGCTTCAGCCACCTCCGGTTCTCTTCAGTCCCATCAGGATCGCAAAGGCCCGGTGAACATCCTGGTCGGCTACCACAATACTTATCTCATTCGATGTGGAAATCACTTCCGCCACGTTGATGCCGGCCCATGCCAGGCTTTTCAGAATAAAGTAATACACCCCCGATACCTCCGTATTGTTTTTCGGCAGGCTCAGGGTGACAGAACTCAGTCCTTTCTTAACAGATATCCGCTTTTCCCCGGCAAAGATCCGGTCAATCACCGGGTCGAGTGATCCGCTGCTGACAATGGTGGTTTCATACACCCCACGGGAGAAAGTGAAGAAAACTTCCCTTTCCTGGGCGGCCTCGTCCATCAGGCGACGCTGACAAGCGCCCAGACCGGCTGAATTTTCGAATGTATGGTCTGAGAGTCCGGACCGCACAATGATATCCCCGAGCCCATTCATAAAGGCCCGAATCCCCTTGCTGATGCGGACAGATCTCATCACGGGCCTGCGGTTGATGGCCATGATGATGGCGCTTTCCCCGACCTCCTTGTGGGTCAGGGTTTTTACCTCGGACTTGATCTTCCGGGCCAGGGAAGACACATTGATCAGTCCGTCTGACAGGGCTTCCTCCAGAAAAGGTGACTGGCTGATGATCTTATCTACGGCTTCAGGAATGTTCATAATTTAACACAAAGTTAAGAAAAAGTATAAATTTTAGAAAAATTTTACAATCGGATAGAGATGTATTTATTTTGCATGGAATTTCCAGCAAAACATTGCCAGTCCAGACCAGGCGATTCAAAAACGGAATACAATGCAAGACTATACCGGAATAGAAACCCCCTTTTATTTGTATGACATGGGTCTGCTGGAGCGGACCCTTTCCGCAGCAAACGAATCTGCCGCCGCCCATGGGTACCATCTGCATTATGCCATCAAGGCCAACCATGAACGGGAAATACTTTCCCGCATCAATGCCCATGGAATTGGGGCGGACTGTGTAAGCGGCGGAGAGCTTTCCACCGCATTGTATGCAGGCTTTTCACCCGGGACCACGGTTTTTGCCGGCGTCGGGAAATCGGATGAGGAAATTGTTTATGCATTGGAAAACAATATTTACTGCCTGAATTGTGAATCGGTGGAGGAGCTGGAGGTGATTGCCGGACTGGCCAGGCAAATGGGCAAGGTGGCCAGGGTGGCCCTGAGGGTGAATCCCGGCGTGGATGCCCATACCCACCACCATATTACGACCGGGCTGGAGGAGAATAAATTCGGCATCCAGCCTGCCCAGCTGCAGAAAGCCCTTGATATCTGTGCGGCCAGCGAGTCCATCCGATTTATGGGGCTGCATTTCCATATTGGTTCACAGATTACCGGCCCTGGCCCGTTTCTGGCCTTATGCGACAGGGTAAACCAATTGTGGCGGGAGTTCCGGATACAGGAGTACGGCGGACGAATGCTTAACCTGGGTGGGGGCTTGGGCATCAACTATGCAGATCCTGACGGGGATCCGGTTCCGGATTTCGAATCTTTTTTTGCCATTTTTGCGCAAAACCTGCGTCTGCCAGGGGCGGTTTCGGTGCATTTTGAACTTGGCAGGAGCCTGGTTGGCCAGTGCGGAACTTTAATAACCAAAGTGTTGTATGTGAAAGAAGGGGTTAACAAGACTTTTGTCATCACCGATGCCGGCATGACGGAATTGCTCCGTCCGGCCCTCTACCAGGCAGTCCATAAAATTGAAAACCTTGCTTCAAAGTCGCCTGCGCGCTGTTATGATGTAGTCGGACCCGCATGTGAGTCTACCGATGTCTTCGCCAGCCAGGTGTCCCTCCCCGCTACAACAAGGGGAGACCTGCTGGCCATCCGGTCTGCCGGTGCATACGGTCAGTCCATGTCCCTTCGCTACAACCAGCGTCGTCAGGCGCAGGCTTACTTCAACCGGGAAGAAATCACTTCTCCTGAAAACGTTTCCGCTGAACTTTTTTTGCCTGATTTTGTTTAGTTGTTAATTCAGAAAAATTAAACAAGAACCTGCTGGCAAGAACCCATCCGACGGGTATAAATAACAGCTATATGTTGTTTTTTCCCGTAACTTTGTAGCCGGAAACAATTCTGCGATGCCTGAAACGGTGTATATTACGCGACGTGAAACCTTCAATGCGGCCCATCGGCTCTTCCGGCCGGAATGGGACGACCGGAAGAACCTGGAAGTATTTGGGAAATGCTCCAACCCACTTTGGCACGGACACAACTATGTGCTCTACGTTACGGTGGGAGGGGAGGTGGACCCCGTAACCGGGTTTGTGGCCAACCTGAAGGAGCTTAGCCGCCTGGTCAGGGAACGGGTGATTCAGAAGCTGGATCACGCCAACATCAACCTGGAAGTGGACTTCATGCAGGACCGCCTGGCTTCCACAGAGAACCTGGCGATCGGCATCTGGGAACAGCTGGAAGAGGCTGTGAACCAAATGGGCGCGAAGCTTCACAAAATCCGGCTGGAAGAGACGGAAAACAATTTTGTGGAATATTTTGGAAAAGGAAACGCATTCAATCATTAAGGATATGGCATCAGAAATCAACAGGGAAATGGTCGTGGAGAACAAAATGGACGATTATGAAAAGATCGACCTGTACAATCCCGAAAAGATAAAAGCGCTTGGCGGTCATTACCGCAAAGTGATTGAACTGATAGGGGAAGACCCTTCCAGGGAGGGCCTGGAGAAGACCCCGGAGCGGGTGGCAAAGGCCATGCAGTTCCTGACACATGGCTATGACCTGAACCCGCACGAACTGCTGCGGTCGGCCATGTTCAAGGAGGATTACAAGCAGATGGTCATTGTAAAGGACATCGAGATATACTCCATGTGTGAACACCATATGCTGCCTTTTGTCGGAAAGGCGCACGTGGCTTACATCCCAAATGGGTATATTGTCGGACTGAGCAAGGTTCCACGTGTGGTGGATGCATTTGCGCGCCGCCTGCAGGTGCAGGAGCGCCTGACTACCCAGATCAAGAATTGCATACAGGAAACCCTGAACCCGCTTGGGGTGGCCGTGGTAATCGAAGCCCACCATTTTTGCATGATGATGCGGGGGATACAGAAGCAAAACTCGGTGACAACCACCAGCGATTTTACCGGTGCCTTCCTGACCGACAAGACCAGGGCGGAATTTATTCATTTGCTGGGCTCCAAATTGCACTAGCCGCGGTCCGGAAAAAATTTTACCTTTGCGTTGATTTTTAATTTCCGGATCTATGAAAAAAGCATTTGTTTTTCCCGGGCAGGGAGCGCAGTTCGTCGGCATGGGCAAGGACCTGTATGACGGCTCGGATGAAGCCCGCGCAATGTTTGAGAAAGCCAATGAGATCCTGGGGTTCCGGATCACGGACCTGATGTTCTCCGGAACGGACGAGGACCTGCGGCAAACCAAGGTCACACAGCCAGCCATTTTCCTGCAATCGGTCATTCTGGCCCATACCATGGGTGAGGGATTCAAGCCGGATATGGTCGCAGGCCATAGCCTGGGTGAATTTTCTGCCCTGGTGGCTGCCGGTGCCCTGGACTTTGAAGACGGGCTGCGACTGGTGTCCAAACGGGCCCAGGCCATGCAGAAAGCATGTGAAAAAGAACCCTCTACGATGGCTGCGATCATCGGACTGCCGGATGATGCGGTAGAAAGTGTGCTCGCAGGGATTTATGAGGTTGTTGTCCCGGCGAACTACAACAGTCCGGGACAACTCGTCATATCCGGCAGCGAGAAAGGCATCGAGATTGCCTGTGAGCTGTTGAAACAGGCCGGTGCCAAGCGTGCCCTGCCGCTGAAAGTGGGAGGGGCCTTCCATTCCCCGTTGATGGAACCTGCCCGCGTGGAGCTGGCAGAAGCCATCAAGCAGACCCCCTTCAAGGCACCGCGCTGTCCCGTTTACCAAAATGTGGATGCCATGCCGGGCAGCGAACCGGACAAAATCAAGGAAAACCTTGTCGCCCAGCTAACTTCGCCGGTTCGGTGGACCCAGATCATGGAACATATGATCGCTGACGGGGCCACCACATTCGTGGAAGTGGGCCCCGGAACCGTTCTCCAGGGATTGGTAAAAAAGCTGAACCGCGAGATAGAAGCTTACAGCGCCTGACATTTTTTCTGCCGGGAGCCCCTGCCCCGGTTTCAATACTGGCCCGATGCTTACATATATTCTGTTCGTTGCGGGTTTTGTGCTGCTGATCTTCGGCGCAAACTGGCTGGTGGACGGTTCCGCCTCCCTGGCCAGGAAGTACCGTATCCCGAATGTCGTAATCGGACTCACCATTGTGGCGCTGGGCACTTCCTCGCCTGAACTGGTGGTGAACCTGATCGCAAGCTTCAAAGGGGCCGCCGATGTGGCCATGGGCAATGTGCTTGGCAGCAATATTTCCAATATATTTCTGATCCTTGGGGTCTCGGCACTGATCTACCCGCTGGCTGTGAATAGCAACACCCAATGGAAGGAGGCCCCCCTGGCCATTCTGGCTGCCGTGATTATCGGGGTGCTGGCCAACGACACATTGTTCGATGGAATTGTGCCCTCGATGATCTATCGCAGCGACGGGATCGTGCTGGTGGCCTTTTTCATCCTGTTTATGTATTATGCTTTCGGAATCGCCAGGCTGGATGAGACCCATCCTGTGGTGCCGGCCAGGCAATTCCCCCTTTGGCTCTCCTGGTCTATGATCATAGGCGGAATCGCTGCCCTGGTGCTTGGCGGGAAGTGGATCGTGGACGGAGCCGTGCAAGTGGCCGCCTCGCTGGGCATGTCAGAGGCAAGCATCAGCCTGACCATCGTGGCGGTGGGTACCTCCCTTCCTGAGTTGGCCACCTGTGTGGCCGCCGCCATCAAAAAGAATCCCGGCATTGTGATCGGGAACATCATCGGCTCCAATATCTTCAATGTCTTTTTCGTACTGGGGGTAAGTGCAGTGATCCGGCCCCTGCCGTTTAACCTGGACTTGAACTTTGACATTTCCGCCGGCATCCTGGCCAGCATACTGCTGTTTGTTTTCCTGCTGTTTCCGCGCAGGAGGGTGCTGGAGCGCTGGCAGGGCGGGGCATTGCTTTTGCTTTATGTCGCCTATCTCTTGATTTTGCTATACAGGGAGGGCGTTCTTTAATCCACATTGCAACGGCAGGTGCTGCACCAGTCTGGCATTCAGATGCCAGGGCCTTGCGTGTCCTGCTCCCGGTTGCAGGGATCACACCAGGTGGTTTTTGAGCGTTCCGCTATCCATAAGCTTTTTCAGTGCGGGCTCCTGCATGGCTTTTTCCAGCAGGGGGAAGTATTGGCTGTTGTGCACATCGCTGCCCAGAAAGTCCACCATCCCTGCATCAATCAGCTTTTCGGAGGTCTTTTTTGTGAGCCGCGAATAATGGCCCGACAGGGAGATGGTGTTGAGCTGGAAGAGGACCCCGAGGCCCTTGAGTTCCTCCAGTTTGGGAAACTCCCTGTGCCAGTAAACATAACGTTCAGGGTGTGCAAGAATGGGTGTATATCCTGCGGATTGCAGGGCGAATAGCTGTTCTTTCAGGTCCAGGGGCGGACTGTAATAGGGGAGTTCCACAAGCACGTAATTGTCCCCAAAACTTAACAGTTTCCCCTTTTCAAGCAAGACCGGCAATCCTTCGTCGATCTTGTATTCTGCCGCTGCCTCCAGTTCTATTTCCATGCCGGCCTCAGCCAATGCTTTTCTGAGTGCTTCGGCACCGCTTTTGATCCGGTCTGCGTCATTGCGGTAGAGGTCCACCATTACATGCGGGGTGGTGACCAGCTTTCGGAATCCGAGTTCCTTCAGTTTTTTTACCAGGTTGAGTGAAGCTGCCATGCTCTTTGCCCCATCGTCGATGCCGGGGATAAGGTGGGAGTGAATGTCGGCCTGCAAAGGGGCAAAGGTTCCCACGGGGGCAGACCTGTTTTTGTTTAGCCAGCGGCTCAGCGGGTTCATGGGTTTTGTTTATAACATAGAATCAGACTCAGCGGTTTTCGTATTGCTCCCGGTAATAATTCAGGTATTCCCTGGTGATGACCTGTTCCAGCCAATCCTTGTTGCCCAGGTACCAGTCCACCGTACGCTCCAGCCCCTCCTCAAAAACCAGGGAAGGTTTCCATCCCAATTCCTGTTGAAGTTTGGATGCATCGATGGCATACCGCTGGTCGTGTCCGGCACGGTCCCTTACATAGCTGACCAGGTTTACGGATGTGCCCTCCGGGCGCCCGAGCTTCTTGTCCATGATCTTGCAAAGCAGGCGGATCAGGTCGATGTTCTTCCACTCGTTGTGTCCCCCGATATTGTACGTTTGTCCGACTCCCCCCTCCCGCAGGATCAGGTCAATGGCATGGGCATGATCCTCCACATACAGCCAGTCCCTTACATTCTCCCCTTTGCCATATACCGGCAGGGGTTTCTGCTGTATGATGTTGTGAATGAACAGCGGGATGAGTTTTTCAGGAAATTGGTTGGGTCCGTAATTGTTTGAGCAATTCGAGATGATCACCGGAAGTCCGTAGGTATGAAAATAGGCCCGTACAAAATGATCGCTGGCGGCTTTTGATGCAGAATAGGGGCTGCGGGGGTCATAAGGGCTTGTTTCCGTGAACAGCCCATCCGCTCCCAGTGAACCGTATACCTCATCCGTGCTGACATGAAAAAAGCGGGTTTTGTCAAAGGAGCCTTCCCAATGCTTGCGTGCGGCATTCAGCAAATTGACCGTACCGTTCACATTGGCATGCACGAACTCCATGGGGTTCGCTATGGAGCGGTCCACATGCGATTCTGCCGCCAGGTGCACAACGGCATCAAAGGCATGCTTTTCAAACAGGGCGAACACAAAAGGGCCGTCAGCAATGTCGCCCTTTACAAAACCATAATTGGGCCTGTCTTCAATGTCTTTCAGGTTCAGCAGGTTGCCGGCGTAGGTGAGCTTATCGAGATTGACGATCCTGCATTCCGGATACTTGCTGACAAACAGCCGCACCACATGCGAACCGATGAACCCGGCTCCTCCTGTGATCAATATGTTCTTCATATTTTCTATTGTGCTTTATTGGTGATTGCTGTTCGCCGGATCCCCTTATCGCCCTTCAAGGATGCCAGCCGCCAGGTTCTGCTCCCACTTCCACGCCGACGCCATCATCTGTTCCAGATTTTTTTCTGCCTTCCAGCCCAGCTTGATATTGGCGTAGGTCGTGTCGGCCCATACCTGTTCAATGTCTCCTTCCCGCCGGCCGGCCATCTCCAGGGGCAGATCTATTCCGCTGGCTTTTTCAAACGCCCTGACCACTTCCAGCACGCTGCAGCCCTTGCCGGTGCCAAGGTTGAACACCTCATAACCGGCTTCCGCCTTCCCTTCAAGCAAGCGGTCCAGGGCCGCCACGTGGGCTTTTGACAGGTCGCAGACATGGATGTAATCCCGGATGCAGGTCCCGTCGGGCGTGTCATAGTCACTCCCGAAAACCCTTAGCCGGGGTAGTTTTCCAACCGCCGTCTGCGTGATGTATGGGACCAGGTTGTTGGGTTCCCCCTGCGGGAGCTCCCCGATCAAGCCGCTTTCATGGGCCCCGACCGGGTTGAAATACCGCAGGGAAATGGCCCGCATGCCGGAGACCCCGCAGTGGTCCCTGATAATCTCCTCTGAGATCTGCTTGGTATTCCCGTACGGGGATGCCGCCTCCTTCACGGGTGCCAGCTCATTCACCGGGAGTTGATCCGGTTGGCCGTAGACCGTGCAGGATGATGAAAAGACAAAGGCCGGATTTATGTCGGATTGATTCATGCAGGACAAAAGGTTAACCAGCGAAACCAGGTTGTTCCGGTAATACCGCAATGGCTGCTGAACAGATTCCCCGACCGCTTTCAGTGCGGCGAAGTGGATCAC
>SLSG01000201.1 GCA_007130545.1 Bacteroidales bacterium
CCTCACCAGTCTCAAGGTCTTGAACAAACAGGTTGTGGTCGCGGATAAATGCCCGTGACCGTCCATCGGGCGACAGTCCCTCCAAACGCCTGCCCGTACCTTCAGCCTCCCTTTTTGTCAAACGGTTGTTTCCCGTGTCAAAAGCCCAATCAATATTCTCAAAACGGAATGTAACCACCTTGTCATTGGAGAATCCGATCCTGTTAAAAGGTAGATCTGCCTCATCCACATCTTCCCCCGTCTCGGCTGACAAGGCGTTTGCAATTGCCTGGTGGTCAAATGCGGGTTGGGTGGATGCGTCGTCAATATTGGTCAGGAAAAACCTTTTTCCTTCCCGGGTTTGGGTCACGTGCCAAAACGCCGGACCGTCTTCCAGCCAGTTCGGCTGAACCTCCAGGTGGTAGACGAGCTTTCGGATATTCGGGGCCAGCAGGGCCTCGGCGCGTTCGTAATGGTCTGTCGTGATTTGCATGCCGGTTGAGCATGCCTGGGCCAGGATCGCCACGGCCGCGACAATGAGCAAATGCTTTATAGGGTGAAAGGTCTGCATGGTTTTGTTCTTTTGTTTTTCCGTCTGGGGTGTCATTGGGCGAAACTAAAATACGACACACTAAACCCGGCCGGCACATGCCGGCCGGGTGTAATGCACTCAAATGCACCTGGGCAGTAGACCTGACCTATTTTTTCAGATCAAAACGGTCTGCATCCATCACCTTTACCCAGGCCTTTACAAAGTCATGGACGAATTTTTCCTGGCTGTCATCCTGGGCATATAGCTCAGCATAAGCACGCAATACGGAATTAGACCCAAACACCAGGTCCACCCTGGTTGCCGTCCATTTGGCTTCTCCTGTCTTCCTTTCAATGATGTGGTAAAGGTTGTCAGAAACAGGCTTCCAGGTGTATTTCATGTCGGTAAGGTGCACAAAGAAATCGTTGGTGAGCACACCCTCCCTGTCTGTAAAGACCCCGTGTTTTGTGCCTCCGTGGTTT
This sequence comes from Bacteroidales bacterium, assembly GCA_007130545.1. Taxonomy (GTDB): domain Bacteria; phylum Bacteroidota; class Bacteroidia; order Bacteroidales; family UBA7960; genus SLSG01. Next base: position 994 of record SLSG01000201.1, read on the forward strand.
GTCCCCAGCACGCGCATGCCGCCAATCAGTACCGTCATTTCCGGGGCAGTCAGTCCCATGAGCTGCGTCCGGTCGAGCAGCATTTCCTCCGCTGTTACCGCATAGTCTTTCTTCAGCCAGTTTCTGTAACCGTCGTGCAGGGGTTCTAGCACCGCGAACGATTCCGCATCCGTCATTTCGGCCGTGGCATCCCCTCTGCCCGGGCTGAAGGGAACCTTTACGTTCACGCCCGCTTCCTGTGCGGCTTTTTCCACGGCCGCGCTTCCACCCAGGATGATCAGGTCGGCGATGCTGACTTTCTTGCTCAGTCCAGTATGGATTTCAGCAAGTTTATTCAGCACCTTTGCAAGCCTTTCCGGCTCGTTGCCCTCCCAGTCCTTCATCGGAGACAGCCGGATTCTTGCCCCATTTGCTCCACCCCGGTAATCAGAGCCCCTGAATGTCCTGGCACTGTCCCATGCCGTATTGATCAGTTCAGTCCGGCTCAATCCGGAATTCAGAAGCCGGTCTTTCAATTCCTCAATATCCGACGCTGAAAGGGTATAATCCACCGAAGGAACGGGATCCTGCCAGATGAGATCTTCTTTGGGTATATCAGGTCCCAGGTAACGACTTTTTGGACCCAGGTCGCGATGTGTCAGTTTGTACCAGGCTCTGGCAAACACCTCCTCGAAATATCCGGGATCTTTGTAAAAACGCTCCGATATTTTCCGGTACTCCGGATCCAACTTTATTGCCATATCGGCATCCGTCATGATCGGATTGCGGCGCACGCCGGGAATATGGGCGTCAAAAGGCTTGTCTTCCTCTTTCATGTTGACGGGTTCCCATTGCCATGCCCCTGCGGGACTTTTTACTGACTCCCATTCGTGATTGAGCAAAAGATGGAAGTAGGTGTGGTTCCATTTGTCGGGCTTGCTCGACCATGCCCCTTCCAGTCCGCTGGAAACCGTATCTTCAGAATGGCCCTTGCCTTTGGGGTTTTTCCAGCCAAAGCCTTGCTCTTCCAGTGCTGCTTCTTCCGGCTTGGGGCCAAGAATCGATGCATCGCCATTTCCATGGCACTTGCCAACAGTATGACCGCCAGCGGTTAATGCCACGGTTTCCTCGTCGTTCATGGCCATGCGCTCGAATGTCATGCGCACATCCTGTGCGGTTCTCAGCGGGTCAGGGTTGCCATCCACCCCCTCGGGGTTTACATAAATCAACCCCATCTGTACGGCAGCCAGGGGGTTTTCCAGCGACCCGCGGTCCTGATCGTCCGAATAACGGGCCTTTGTGGGTTCAAGCCATTCCTTCTCCGCCCCCCAGTAAATGTCCTTTTCGGGATGCCAGATGTCTTCTCGCCCGCCGCCAAACCCAAACGTTTTGAATCCCATGGACTCATAGGCCATGTTTCCGGCCAGAATAAACAAATCGGCCCATGAGAGCTTGTTGCCGTATTTTTTCTTGATTGGCCATAACAGCCGCCTGGCCTTGTCTAGATTCACATTGTCAGGCCAGCTGTTCAGCGGCGCAAAACGTTGGTTGCCGGTATTGCCGCCGCCGCGTCCGTCCGCAATCCGATACGTCCCTGCACTGTGCCATGCCATCCGGATCATCAGTCCGCCATAATGACCCCAGTCGGCCGGCCACCAGTCCTGGCTGTCGGTCATCAGCTTTTTCAGGTCCTCTTTCAGTGCCTCAAGATCCAGTTTTTCGAATTCCTCCCGGTAGTTGAAATCCTTGCCCAACGGATTGGTTTTGCTGTCGTGCTGATGCAAAATATCCAGATTGAGTGCATTTGGCCACCAGCTCATGACCGATCTGCTGGTGTCAGTGTTTGCCCCGTGCATAACCGGGCATTTCCCTTTTTTTGAATGCTCCATAGCAAAAATATAATTTAGTGAATATTGAACAGCGTTTTCATTTATTGATCCTGCAATACAGCCATAAATTTAGAGATATTTTTCGTTTCAGGAAGGGTGGAATAATGAAAATTATCGTCGGATCGGTTTATCCCTTAAGGAAAGAAATCATTGCATTCAATACAGATTCAGGCTGTTCCTCCTGGGGGAAATGCCCGCAAGTTTCCAATGTGAGTGTGGATGAATTGGAGAACCCGCTTACAAACTTTTCCAGGTGATGCGGCTTGAGAACGGGGTCTTTCATCCCCCATATAAACAATGTGGGTTTGCCTGAGATTGGTTTCCTGTTATCCCAGAGTTCCTCAAACCATTCCTGGTCATTGAGCAGTGATCTGGCGAAAGCCAAAGCCCCGTTTCTTTGTGTTTTGCTGGCAAAAGGTTTTGAGTATTGGCTTACCAGGTGTTTCGATAATTTATTGTCACCGAACGATTTTGGCATCAGATATTTTGGTGAAAAATTCAGATACCGGTACAAATACGGGATCAATGGATTCTTTAATAGTTTGCTCATTTTGATAAAATCCGGGTCAGATCTGCTGCTCCACAACCAGGAATTCAGGATCACCAATCGCTTTATTTTTTCAGGGTGTCGGATGGCAAAATTCATTCCGATGGGTCCGCCAAAATCATGTACCACAAGCGTCATTTCATCCAGTGACTTCTCCAGAATAAACCTCTCAAGGGTTTTGCTGTGGTTTTGGGTGGAATAATCGTAATGTCCGGGTTTGTCAGAAAGCCCGAAACCTATGTGGTCAATGGCAATGCACCGATATCCTGACTTCAGTTTCTCAGAATCTTTTCCATCTTCTTGCCCTTCGCCAACTCGTCCACCAGCTTGTCCAGGTACCTGACTTGTTTTGTAACCGGGTTTTCGATTTCCTCAATCCGGTAGCCACAGATCACCCCTTTAATCAAGCCGGCATTCCGGTTCAAATTTGCACGCTTGAAGAAAGTCTCAAAAGTCACGTTCTCATCGATCAGTTCCTGCACCTTTTTGTCGTCAAATCCGGTCAGCCATTCAATGACCTGGTGCAGTTCCTCCCTGGTCCTGCCTTTCGTTTCGACTTTGGTGACATAATGGGGGTATACCGCGGCAAACGTCATGTTGGCCATTCGTTCATCATGTTCCGGGGTAGTTTTCATAGTCATTTTGTAATGTAAATCAATGATGCAATGTAAATCTATTAATTATCTGGTTGTGTTCTCCGGTTTTGAGATGACATAATGTTTCATTAGTGGGGGTGTTAAGGTGAGCGTGACAATGAGCAATCCGCCACCGGCCGTTGCGCTGATGCCGAGGAAGAGGTGAGGGATGAAGAGCAGGTAAAGAAGAAATGGGCGTTTCATACAGATAAAGATAAATATAAATATAAAGGTCCGGCCAAAACCCGGGATTAATCCCTGATTTTGGCCGGACTTGCTTGGTTAAAGACGAAAAGTGCAAGGCTATTCTGAAAAGCGCATTACTATTCTAAGGTTACATCCAGGTAAACTGAATGGCGTCCGTAAGTATCAAAGAAGGGCTTAAACTGCACGCCGTCTATATAAAACTCAAGTTTTCCGGGGTCACCTGTGATTGATTTGCCGATATCTCCTGCATTCAATGTGACCTTGCGCCATTCACTCATCGGGCCTGATTCCTGTGCTGCCAGCAGCACGGGTCCGTAAAACAGGCTGGCAACATTTTGCTGGTCCATGACGGACTCCAGATAGAAATGGAAAGGCATGTGCAGTTCCACCGTATCTCCATTTTGCCAGTTCCGGCTCAAGGTGAGGTAGCTTCCCGGTTTGGCCGCCACATTTTCCTCCCTGCCGTTTATTTTCACGAAGAAGCCTTTGGTAGCCCAATGCGGCACACGGATATGCATGTCAAAGCGTCCGCTTCCCTCAACGGCCAACTTTGTGCGGTCATTGTTCGGGAAAGCCGTTGATTGGGTCACAGTCACGTTTCTTTCCGTCCAGTTCAATGTGGAGGGCACGAACAGGTTAACGTACAAGTCCTGGTTGTCCTTGGTCCTGAAGTAAATGGAGTTGTGAAGCTTAGTGTTGCTTTCAATGGCGGTGCCGTTACAGCAGGTAAATCCCTTCATTTCAGGGTTGCCGAACTGTTTGATGGACCCGGCCCTCAGCGGCACGTGGTAGGTGTTGGCCGGGGAGTCCTCGGCGACTGAAGCGAGAATGTGGTTGTAAAGCCCGCGCTCGTAGTAATCCATCAGCTCAGGACGCTGATCAAAGAAAAACAGGTTCCTGGTCAGCTTAAGCATGTTGTAGGTGGCACAGGTTTCATTCTGACCGCCGGGCGAGAATCCATTTTCATAGAGTGTAGCCGGCTCAGCGGTGAAGCATTCCGCATTGGAAGGATTGCTTGCCCCGGCAACGCCGCCGATGCTGTACATATAATCAGTCGTGGCCTTGTACCAGAAATTGTCGGCAACCTGAAAATATGCTGGATCCCCGGAAACACGGTAAACTTCAAGGGCCCCGATGATTTGGGGGACGTGGGTGTTGGCATGCAAGCCACGGAACATATCTACGTTTTTCGCCAGTCCGTGCGTATGCTCGGCATCACCAAAAAACATCCGGATGTTGTCAAACAATTGTGCTGTTTCCAGGTAAGTGGGCTCATTGGTCAGGCGATACAACCTGGCCATGGCATCGTTCATTCCCCCATATTCTCCCGCAATATACCTGTTCCACATGCTGATCAGTGTCTCTGTTGGCAATTGGGTCAGGCGGGCGTTTACCCAGCTGCCCATTCCTTTCACAACTTCCAGGGCCTTTTCATTGCCGCTCACTTCATAGATATCCATCAGCCCGGCCAGGATCTTGTCCAGCGTGTAGTAGGGCGCCCAGATTCTTGTATTGTCGGTCCCGTAGGTCGCACCACTCTCCAGCATGATGAACTGATCCGGCGGATAGGCGCTGATATAACCCCTGCCCCAGTTCCAGAAATCCGTACGTATGCCATCCACGCTCAGATCCGAATCATAGTCCAGTTTGCCAGGCCCCGGAGGTACCGCAGCCGGGTCGGATACATACTCCCCACCTTCGACCCTGGGCCGGCCGGACTTCTGTGACAGCTCATAGAGTGTATTGACCAAATACTCCATCTTATCCGTAAAAATGGCCTGGAGCGAAGGATCATAACTTGAACCCAGGTACGCCTGGGCTATGGCAGTAAGATAATGTCCCGTGGCATGACCACGCAGTTTTGTCAACTGGCTGTCCCACACCCCGAGTGGTACTGCTCCTTCCGGCTGCTCCTGTCCAAAGGCATTGCGGAACATATAAAGGAAACTGTCCGGGTTTGTGCCGGCAAGGACTGAAATAAATTTGTCCCGGTTTTCAATGAATTTTGTCTCGTGGTTGTGTATATCCGTGTTCAGGACCACCTGACCAAGGTTAAAGCCTTCCAGCGTACGGTCAGGTGCGTCAATTTTTTTATCCTCCCTCACCATCACAACAGCTACTGGTCGGATGTCTGTTCCGGCAACCCTGCCGGTTACAGTATATGTACCGGCATTTAGCACCTGGCTGTTGTCCGTCGGAGAAGGCCAGATAACCCTTACGGCAGGTCCTTCGACATTACCTTGATAAACGCCCGGCACAAAGCGCGGCAGTCTCGGAAGATGCCCCAAAGCGGTCTCCACCTGAATGTCCGGAACGCTTGCCAGGTATGCAGTGTACAATTGTGGTGTTGATTCCGGAAACCTCGGAAGGCTGCGGTCTTGTTCGGATCTTGTCCTGACGACTGGTTGGTCCAGGTTCAGTGCGTTGGCATGAATCCGGGCTACTTGTTGGCCACTCAGGGCGATTCTGTAGATACGAAAGTCGTGCAATCTGGCATTCAGGTTGCTGTTGCCGGCGGTCCTTGATTTGCCGACATAAAGCCTGTTGTTGCCTGAACTTAAGTCGAACAGGTCTTCCAGCTCAATATTCACATTCCTCACCTCACTTACAAGCCGTCCGTTGACATAAGCACTCAGCGTTTTGGAGGAAACGTTGACGACAACGGCCAGGTGGTTCCACCGGTTCACATCTATGGCCGGTGAGCTTGCGGTGTACTTATCCGACCCTGAAACAACCTGAACCTGGTAACCTTCTCCGTCCTTTGTCCCTCTCGGGGCGGCGAGGAAATGCACCTGGTCGTTCTTCCCAAAATCGAACAATACCTGGCCGCTGTCTGTGGAACGCAAGAAAACCCAGGCGCTGACGCTGATCGATTCCAGCCCTGTCAGGGATCCACCCGGAATTGAAACATAGGCCTCACGGTCACCTGGCAGTGAAAGCACGTTCCGGAATTGCTCGTCTTCTATGAATCTGTAGCCGGAGCCTTGCATCCTGGCATGTAAGTTATTTCGGGACCAATCATTCAAATCCCCCCTGAATATGTAACGGGCATTTAAGTCGGTTTCTCCGATTCCGTCCAGAATTTGATCACCGCCTTGTGCAAATACCGAAGTCGTACCCAGAATTAGGATACTCAGTATCAGTCCGAGGAATACTTTAATTTTTCCAATCAATAAATTCATGTCAATCATTTTTTCAATAAATGAAGTAGGGTTAGTAGTAATACATTAGCAAACGGACAAATATATCATTAAATTTTCAATAAAATAGTGTTAATAATCTATATCCGATTTGCAAAAAATAATAGGCAGTTGATTGGGAGATCATGGGAAGTAAGCATGCAATCAGTCACTATTAAGGCTTCCAGCACTTCTACGGAAAGGTAAAACTGTTATTGAACGGCATCCGTTTTTATTGACCGTTTTTATTGACGCATGCTTTTTTCAGGTCCGGGAGCGCAGCCGGGCCTTACCAGGTGGTGAGATTTGCCTTCGCGAAAACATTGCCAAACTATTTGTGGCCATCATTGGTCTGGGATGAAAGCGATTTCAAAACCTCAGCCAGGTTGTCCTGCATCCCATTTTCCTGTAACATGAAGCATCCATATCGCTGGCGGTTCGATAAGCGTTAGCGTCCGGATCCTATCCGGA
>SLSG01000292.1 GCA_007130545.1 Bacteroidales bacterium
CGTGGAGGTCTGACGGATTCCCTGCAAATCCGTGGATATCATAAAACACATGGTTGAAAACCCTGATCTGCTCCAATGCGGTCAGGTTGTCATTGATCTCCAGCCATATATCCTTCCGGATCCTGGCAAGCTCCTGATGGACTTCCTCCCCATCCAATTCAGGATCCCCTATCCTTGCGACGATCAGGCAAGCCCCAAGCAGGTCCGCACAACCATTGCCTTTCCAGAACCCGAAATCCCCCTTTACACCCTCGAAATGAATATCCGTGATCAGGCGTTCCACGCGCTGATGGATCAAAGCATCGGCCTTGTTTTCCCATTCGTTTTCCAAAAAGGGCAGGGCTATCTGGCCAAAGGAAACCAGGCGGGCAGACACCCGGGAATAAATGTCCTCGTCCGGCTCGTCCAGCAAACGCAGCAAAGCAGTGATCTCCCGGATATTTTCATGCTCTCCCATATTCAGCAAACTAGGCAGTCAGCCGGTCAAGGGTCTGTCTGATCAGCCGGTCAATGGTTTGTTTGTAATCCTCACTATATTCTTTGCGCACCCGGTTGGCGATGATGGCACAAATGGTCAGGCATTCATGTCCGAGTACCTTCCCCAGCGCATACAGGGCCGAAGTCTCCATTTCAAAGTTGGTGATGCGCAAGCCGCCCGAACGGAAATCCGCAATACGCGCATTCAATTCAGGAAATGCAAGGGGGATCCGAAGTTCCCTTCCCTGCGGACCATAAAATCCATTGGCTGTGGCGGTAATTCCTGACACCAGGTCACCGGCCAGGCTTTGAAGCAGGGATGCGGAAGCCGCTACAATATAAGGATAGGGCAGTTTGGGATCCCATGAGGTATGGGCCATGAATGCGTCTGAAAGTTTTTGTTCCAGGATGTTTTCATCAATGCGGTAAAAGTTCAGCAAACCATCAAACCCAAGTCCGTATGCCGAGGCCACGAAGGTATCCACAGGGATATCGGGCTGCACCGCCCCGGAAGTGCCCAGTCGAACGATCCTAAGGCCTGTATGCCTGTCTTTTGCCTGCCGTTTTACCAGGTCGATGTTCGCCAGGGCATCCAGCTCATTGATTACGATGTCGATGTTGTCCGTGCCGATGCCCGTCGACATGGCCGTGATCCGCCTGCCATTGTAAACACCGGTATGGGTAAGGAACTCCCTGTTCTGGACCTTGTGATCGATGCGGGAAAAATATCCGGAAACCTGTGCCACCCGGCCCTGGTCCCCCACCACAATAATGGTGTCGGCTATTTGCTCCGGAAGAAGCTTGAGGTGGTAAATGCTGCCATCCGGGTTCAGGATCAATTCTGACTCTTTGATATATGTCATGAGAAAAAAATTACACCAGGCAATAAGCCTTGATTACAAAAATAATCAATAATTTGCGGAAACCCTGAAACCCTCCTATGTATGATTGCAGAAATCATTTCGATCGGCGAAGAACTGCTTATTGGTCAGACCACCAACTCCAACGCTTCATGGCTGGCAAGCCGCCTCAACCGCCTGGGCATCCCGGTGTACCGGATAAGCGATATTGCCGACGACCCGGGGCAGATCCTTGAAATGCTTGGGCTCGCCTCGGAAAGGGCAGACCTGGTATTGGTCACCGGTGGCTTGGGTCCCACGAGGGACGATGTCACAAAAACAGCCATTTGCCAGTTTTTTAATTGTCGGATGGTTACCGACCCGGCCGTAGAGTCAGACAATGAGCTGTTCTTCCGGAAAAGGGGGCTGGAGATGAATGAGCTGAACCGTCGCCAGTCCCTGGTGCCAGAAGGGGCCAGGGTAATCAGAAACCCCTACGGAACCGCACCCGGTCTGTGGTTTGAGAGGGAGGGAAAACTCCTGGTGTTTATGCCGGGGGTCCCGCATGAGATGAAGCATATGGTGGAAGACCACCTGGAAGCATACCTGAAAGCGCGCTTTGCCGGCAACCACATCATACACCGTACCATCCTGACGCAGGGGATCGGGGAGTCTTTCCTGGCTGAGAAGATATCAGACTGGGAGGACCAGTTGCCGGACCATATCCGATTGGCCTACCTGCCATCCCCGGGGGTGGTAAAGCTTCGGCTGAGCGCTGCCGGACCCGACGAGGCATTTCTGAAAAAGAGCATGGACGAAGCAGAGGAAGTCCTCCGCAACCTGATCCCCCAATACATCTGGGGCCGGGATGATGAGCGGCTGGAGGAGGTCGTCGGACAAATGCTGGCAAAGGCGGGAAAAAGCCTGGCCACAGCGGAAAGCTGTACCGGCGGACACATTGCTGCAAAAATTACGGGCATTCCCGGCTGTTCGGCCTGGTTCAGGGGATCGGTGGTTGCTTACTCAAACCAGGTGAAGCATGAGCTGCTGAATGTCCCAAACGAGATGATTTCCCGTTTCGGTGCGGTCAGCCGTGAGGTGGCCGAAGCCATGGCCCTCGGGGCCAGGGAAAGGCTGCACGCAGACTGGTCCGTTGCCGTAAGCGGGATCGCGGGTCCGGATGGGGGAAGCCCTGAAAAGCCTGTCGGAACGGTTTGGATCGCTGTGTCGGGAGCGGATGTCACCGAAAGCAAACTGCATCAATTCGGGGATACACGCGAAAGAAACATTGTCCGCGCCGGGGTGGCAGCACTTGGCATGCTCAAAAAGCTGCTGGATAAGCGGGGTGGCCAGACGAACTGGTAACGGGATGAACAGGCAATTCGGATGGGCAGGCAATGCGGTCGAGCAGGGTCTTATCGGGACACCTGCACCCTTTTCGTGGTCACCTCCCTGGCGGTAAATACCTGTACGAAGTAAATGCCCGGCCAGAAACCGCTGGTATCGATGCGGACCTCCGGGCTGTTGGGCCGGGCTGAATGCACGACCTTTCCCAGCATATCCAGTATCCTCACCTCCTGCATCGGCTCAGGGGATACGACGTTCAGAATGTCGCTGGCCGGATTGGGAAACACGGTCATTTCAACCTGTGGCTGGAATACCGGGGCAGAAGTCGGCACTTCCCCGGTGTACTTCAGCGGGAAGATCGCCAGGTCGACATCGAGGTCCGGTCCGTAAACCTGAAGCACCACGTGCCAGGAGCCGTTCTCCCATTGCTCATAAACCAGGCCCAGACTCCCGCCTTCCCCCGAAAGGGAGGCCGCCAGGGCCAGCTCGCTTCCCGCCACATCGTCCATCACAAAACCAACCATATAGTCTCCGCTTACATAAACGGGCTCATCGAAAGACAAATGAAAGGCCTCTTCAAAGGTTTCAGCAGGAACAATATCCCCAATGGATACGGTTTTGCTGGCAAGCACCTCCCCAACACCCGTACCGGACATATTCCACACCTTGAAAGTCAGGTTGCCCCCTCCGTACTCCACATGGGGAAACCAGAAGATGGCACCCTCCAGGGCGATCTCCTGCTCCAGCCAGAATTTCTGGCCCTTGGCCCGGTCATCAAACACATTCGTGCCAAATACATATCCCCTTCCTTCCAACAACGGATAGATACTCACACCCGTGGAATTATTCCAGTTGCCGGGGATGATCATCTCCAGCTCGTATTCGGTCCTGGCCGTAGTCAGATCGGGCGATGCCATGAAAACCTGTCCGGCTGTGACCAGGGTGGCGCGCTGGCCGGGCGCGACCAACGTACTGCGCTGGGCGGCAAGGGGCAAACACATGATCAGCAGACCAACAAAGCAAACTGCAGAAATGGATGTGGCTAGAAAGTGTTTCATCGGGCCGGTCTTTGTGGGTAAAATTATAAAAAAAAGTTTGTTCAGGCTTTTGCTTGTGCGGTTGAAAAAAAATCATTTTCTTGCAACACCTTTCTATTACGCACAAAAAACGTGCCTGCCTTATGAGATACAAGATAAAAACCTTGACTGAGTTCATCATTGAGCGTCAGGCCCAGTATCCCCACGCCAAGGGGGCCCTCACCAGGTTGCTGAATGACATTGCCACGGCTGCCAAGATTGTAAACCGGGAGATCAATGCGGCCGGACTCGTGGATATTCTTGGCACGGTGGGCAGGGAGAACATTCAGGGGGAGACCCAGAAGAAGCTCGACGTCTTTGCCAATGACATGTTTATCACCGCCCTGAAAGGAGGCGGGGAGTGCTGTGCCATTGCCTCCGAAGAAAACGAAAAAGTGATCTCCTTTCAGAACGAATTTTCCGAGCTTGGCAAGTATGTAATCGCCATTGATCCGCTCGACGGGAGCAGCAATATTGAGGCGAATGTTTCCATTGGGACCATTTTTTCCATCTACCGGAGAATCACGGAAGCCGGGGGCGGCACGCTGGAAGACCTGTTGCAGCCCGGGCTGAACCTGGTGGCCGCAGGCTATATCATTTACGGGTCTTCCACCATGCTTGTCTATACCACCGGCAAGGGAGTCAACGGCTTTACACTGGACCCCTCCGTGGGGATATTCTGCCTGTCCCATCCGGAGATGCGCTTCCCTGAAACGGCCAGCATCTATTCGGTCAACGAAGGCAACTACATCCATTTCCCGCAGGGAGTGAAAAACTACATCAAATACTGCCAGGAGGAAGAATCTGCCACTCTCCGGCCATTCACCTCCCGCTATATCGGTTCGCTGGTGGCTGATTTCCATCGTAACCTGATCAAGGGAGGCATTTTCCTGTATCCGGGGACAGCCAAAAATCCGAACGGAAAGTTACGCCTGCTGTACGAATGCAAGCCAATTGCCTATATTGCCGAGCAGGCCGGGGGCAAAGCCAGCGACGGCAGCAGGCGCATCATGGAGATCATGCCGGAATCCCTGCACCAGCGCTCTCCCTTCTACACGGGTCCGAAATGGATGGTGGAAAAGCTGGAGGAATTCCTGCACCGGGAAGGCTGATTTTGCATCCATCCATACTTTGAATATCTTTGCCCCTTGGTTTAACCACATTGTTTTTTGAAACCCCAGGCATTTATTCAGCGCTTCTCAGAGTCGGAAGCCGTGCAGAAGCTTATCGCCATTTCCCGGCAGCAAGATGCCCGGGCGACTGGCGTGCGCGGACTGGCGGGATCGGGAGCTTCGGTGCTGGCAGCCAGTGTGCTGATGGCCGTAAAAAAACCGGCTCTGTGCATACTCCCTGACCACGAGGCAGCGGCCTATTTCTACAATGACCTGGAAAACCTTTTCGGGGAGCAGGGAAAGGGCTACGAAGACCGCAGCATATTGTTTTTCCCCTCCTCATATAAAATGCCCTGGGCGTTTGAGAAGACCGACCCGGCCCATTTGCTGTCCCGGTCAGAAGTGCTCAACCGGATCGCCTCACAGAGGTCCCGCCTCATCGTCGTAAGCCATCCCGCGGCCCTGTCAGAAAAAGTGGTTACCGGCAAATCGCTCAGAAAAAAAGTAGTGGACATCCACGCCGGGGACCTGCTTTCGGTGGATTTCCTGTTGGAGGTATTCCTGGATTATGGCTTTGAGCAACGCGACTTTGTGGTGGAGCCGGGGACCTTTTCGATACGGGGCGGCATTGTGGATGTGTTTTCCTTTTCCAACGATTATCCTTACCGCATCGAGATCATGGCAGGCAAGGTGGAAAGCCTGCGGAGCTTTGATCCCGAAACCCAGGTCAGCGTCAGATCCCAGACCACAATCGGTATTCTTCCCGACATCCGGGAGATTCGCGATGCAGAAAGGGAATTTCTGTTGAGTTCCATGCCCGGCAACACCCTGGTTTGGGTCGATGATGCGGCCCTGGCAAGGGACCAGATAGAGGAGGGATACAGGAAAGCCGTTGATTTTTACAGGGTTCCCGCAGGCGGAACTGCGGGCGGACCCGGCGGCGGAACTGCTGGCGGACCCGGGGGCGGAACTGCTGGCGGACCCGGGGGCGGAACTGCTGGCGGACCCGGGGACGGACCCGCAGGCGGCCCTGCGGGCAGCGGGGAAAATAAAGGGGCGGCTGCATCCCACATCACTGGCAATGACTTTATCGAAGCCCTGCAGAATGCCAGCCTGGTGGAATTCCGCAAGCCACTGCTGGCAAGCGGGGAAGCGCACATAATCGACCTGCATTTTAGTCCGCAGCCCTCCTTTAACAAGAATTTCGAGCTGCTGATCACGAACCTGGAGGAAAACAGCCGGAACAAGGTGGAGAACATCATCCTGTCAGACAACCGCCACCAGCTGGATCGCATCCACAGCATATTCGAGACCCTGCACAAGGGAGATGAAAGCAGCATCCGTTTTACATACGATTCGTTGCTGCTGGCACTGCACGAGGGTTTTATTGACCACGACAACCGGCTGGCCTGCTACACCGACCACCAGATCTTTGACCGCTACCACCGTTTCCGGATCCGCGAAAAGTTCCAGGGAAGGCAGGCCCTCAGCGTCAAAGACCTCTACAGCCTGAAAAAGGGGGATTTTATCACCCATATTGATCATGGGATCGGGATTTTCAGCGGACTGGAACACATCGAGGTGAATGGGCGGCAGCAGGAAGCCATCCGACTCTTATACAAGGACAATGACATCCTCTACATAAGCATCCATTCCCTGCACCGGATTTCCAAATACATCGGCAAGGAAGGGACACAGCCGGTGCTGCACCGCCTGGGATCCAACACCTGGAGCAACCTAAAGAACAAGACCAAGAAAAAGCTTAAGGAGATCGCAAGGGACCTGATCGCGTTGTATGCCAGTCGAAAGGCCAAACCAGGATTCCGTTTCTCCCCGGATACCTATCTTCAGAATGAACTGGAGGCCTCCTTTATTTTTGAGGACACACCAGACCAGGCGAAAGCCACTTCCGATGTCAAAAAAGACATGGAGCGCCCCCACCCCATGGACAGGCTGATTTGCGGGGATGTGGGTTTTGGCAAGACCGAGGTGGCCATCCGCGCGGCCTTCAAGGCGGTAAGTGATTCCAGGCAGGTTGCCGTGCTGGTGCCTACCACAATCCTTGCCCTGCAACATTTTTACACCTTTTCAGAGCGGCTGCGGGACTTTCCCTGCAACGTCGATTATGTGAGCCGGTTCCGCAGCGCCAAAGAAATAAAGGACGTGTTCAAACGATTGGAGGAAGGCAAGCTTGACATCCTGATCGGCACGCACCGCCTGTTGGGTAAGGATGTCCGGTTTAAGGACCTCGGACTCCTGATCGTGGATGAGGAGCAAAAGTTCGGCGTGGCTGCCAAGGAAAAGCTCAAACAGATCAAGTCGAATGTCGACACGCTCACCCTGACAGCCACCCCCATCCCCCGCACCCTTCAGTTCTCACTGATGGGCGCCCGTGACCTTTCCCTGATCAACACCCCGCCCCTGAACCGCTACCCCATCCTGACGGAACTCCATGTCTACAACGAAGGCTTGATCCGGGACGCCATCATGCAGGAGGTGAGCCGTGGCGGACAGGTTTTCTTCGTGCACAACCGGGTGCAGAACATCCCGGAGGTCGCAGCCGTTATCCAGCGGCTCTGTCCCGGCCTGCGCCTTGCCGTGGGGCACGGACAGCTGGAAGGCAGCAAGCTGGAAAAGATCATGGTGGATTTCATACAGGGGGCATACGATGTGCTGGTATCCACCACCATCATTGAATCCGGACTGGACATCCCCAATGCCAATACGATCATCATCAACAATGCGCATCACTTCGGACTCAGCGACCTGCACCAGATGCGGGGCCGGGTGGGGCGGACGAACAAAAAGGCATTCTGTTACCTGCTTACCCCCCCGCTGAGCACCCTGACCAATGATGCCAGGAAGCGCCTCAGGTCGATCGAGGAGTTCTCAGACCTGGGCAGCGGATTCAATATCGCCATGCGCGATCTGGACATCCGGGGGGCAGGGAATATCCTTGGTGCCGAGCAGAGCGGTTTCATCGCAGAGATCGGATTTGAGATGTACCATAAGATCCTGAATGAAGCGATGACCGA
>SLSG01000046.1 GCA_007130545.1 Bacteroidales bacterium
GATTCCAAAATACCAGGCGGACCCCTGTCAGAAAAGTGGAGCACCCATAAGAATAATCTGCGGCTGGTCAACCCCGCAAACAAAAAGAAACTTGAGATCATCGTGGTGGGCACCGGGCTGGCTGGTGCTGGTGCCGCAAGTGCCCTTGGAGAACTGGGTTACAAGGTGAAGGTGTTCTGTTTTCAGGATTCTCCGCGCCGTGCCCATTCCGTCGCCGCACAGGGGGGCATCAATGCCGCCAAGAACTACCGCAACGACGGAGACTCGGTGTACCGGCTGTTCCACGACATGATCAAGGGCGGGGACTACCGGGCACGGGAAGCCAATGTATACCGTGCCGCAGAGGTCAGCAACGACGTAATCGACCACTTTATCGGCATGGGGGTACCCTTCGCCCGCGATTATGGCGGCACCCTCGACACAAGGTCGTTCGGCGGGGTGCAGGTATCCAGAACCTTTTACGCCAAGGGGCAAACCGGACAGCAATGCCTGCTGGGCACCTATTCCTCGCTGAACAGGCAGATCGCACAGGGAACCGTAACGATGTATCCGCGCCGGGACATGCTTGACCTGGTGATCGTCGAAGGCAAGGCCCGCGGCATCATTGCCCGCAACCTGGTTACCGGGGAACTGGAACGCCACTCGGCCCATGCCGTGGTGCTGGCAACGGGGGGCTACGGCACAGTGTTCTACCTGTCCACGCTGGCCCTTGGAAGCAATGCTTCCGCTGCATGGACCTCCCACAAGCGGGGCGCTTTGTTTGCCAACCCGAGTTTCATTCAGATCCATCCGACGAGTATCCCGGTTTTGAACGATTACCAGTGCAAGCTGACCCTGATGTCAGAATCGCTGCGCAACGACGGCAGGGTCTGGGTGCCCAAAATGAAGGATGACAAGCGGCGCCCGGGCGAGATCCCCGAAGATGAGAGGGACTATTACCTGGAGCGAAGGTATCCGGCCTTTGGCAACCTGGTGCCGCGCGATGTGGCCTCCAGGGCGGCCAAGGAACGGTGCGATGCCGGATATGGTGTGGGAGACTCCGGCCTTTCGGTATACCTGGATTTCAAGGATTCCATTGCCAAGCAGGGCAAAAAGGCCATCGAGAACAAATACGGCAACCTCTTCGAGATGTATGAGAAGATCACCGGTTCCAACCCGTATACCGAACCGATGCGCATTTACCCTGCCGGCCATTATACGATGGGCGGACTCTGGGTGGATTACAACCTGATGACCACGATTCCGGGCTTGTTCTCGATTGGGGAAAGCAACTTCAGCGACCACGGCGCCAACCGGCTGGGAGCCAGCTCACTGATGCAATGTTCCGGAGACGGGTACTTCATCCTGCCATACACCATCAGCGACTACCTGTCTGACGACATCCGCACGCCGAAGATCCCCACCGATGATCCTGCATTCGCAGAAAGTGAAAAAGAGGTCAAAGACCGCATCGACCGCATCATGGAAGTAGGGGGCAAACAGACCGCTTCCTCTTTCCACAAGCGCCTGGGCAAAATATTGTGGGACTATTGCGGGATGATCCGCAATGCAGAGGGCTTGCAAAAGGGAATGAAAATGATCGATGAGTTGGAGGAGGAATTCTGGAAAGAAGTGGGGGTGCCCGGAGATTCTGCTGACCTGAACCAGGAATTGGAGAAGGCCATGAGGGTGGCCGACTTTTTCGAAGTGGGACGCTTGATGTGCCAGGATGCCATGGATCGCAACGAAAGCTGCGGCGCCCATTTCCGGGAGGAATACCAGACCGAAACCGGGGAGGCAAAGCGTGACGACGTCAATTACGCATACGTTGCAGCCTGGGAGTACCAGGGCATGAAGCAACTGGCCAAACTGCACAAGGAGCCGCTCAAATTCGAATATGTGGAATTGAAAGAAAGGAGTTACAAATAATCCCAACGAACCGACACCATGGATATCAAACTGAAAATATGGCGCCAGAAAAGCGCCCAGGCAAAAGGAAAATTTGAATCCTTTGAACTGAAAGACGTTTCACCAGAGATGTCGTTCCTGGAAATGTTGGACTACCTCAACTCCCAGCTGATTGCAGAGAAGAAGGAACCGGTGGCCTTCGAGCATGACTGCCGTGAAGGGATTTGCGGGAGTTGCGGACTGTTTATCAATGGACGGCCGCATGGTCCGGCTAAGAAGACCACCACCTGCGAACTGCATATGCGCGATTTCAAAGACGGAGAGACCGTTGTTGTGGAGCCATGGCGAGCAAGGGCTTTCCCGGTGATCAAGGACCTGATCGTAGACCGCACGGCCTTTGAAGAGGTCATGCATGCCGGAGGGTTTATCAGTATAGATGCCGGTTCCGCCCCGGAAGCAAGCGGACTCCCTGTGGGCAAGATCATCTCAGACAAGGTCTTTGACGCTGCGGTCTGCATCGGATGCGGGGCCTGTGTGGCAGCCTGCAAGAACTCCTCCGCCATGCTTTATGTGGCGGCCAAGGTCGCACAGTTCAGCATGCTGCCCCAGGGCAAGGTTGAGGGACCGGAGCGGGTTCGGAACATGGTGAAGAAAATGGATGATATGAACTTCGGGTTCTGTTCCAACACCTACGGATGTGAGTTCGATTGCCCGAAAGGGATCTCCGTGGAGTTCATCGCCAAAATGAACCGGGACTTCTTTTCCGCCAAAGTTTGTTCCCCAAAAAGCGAATAACTCAGGACAGGCCCACCGGCGGCCAGGCTTAACCCCAACACACAAAGCCATATGCGATTGCATGTGGCTTTGTTATTTTCTGTTAAATGGAAAGCAAAAAACTACTTGACTGCAAAACATATTTATATATTTCGTACATTTACTAAAATTATCTACTTAACCGAGCAAAAATCATACATTATGGCAAATCAAAATCTTGACCCCAAGCGGCTGGAAGAAGCAGCCAGCAAACTGAGGGCCATTGCCCATCCGATGCGCATCGCCATCATTGGCCTCCTGGAAAACAAGGAGCAGATGAACGTTACCGAAATATATGAAACCCTTAAGATCGAACAGGCATCCGCATCTCACCACCTGAACATTTTGAAAACCAAAGGGGTGTTGGATTCCCGCAGAAGCGGCAAGAATACGTTTTATTTTCTCAGGCACGAGGCACTGAGCCAGATGATCGACTGCCTGAACCGCTGCTACTAGGTTTTCTGCTGCACATTGCCTGTAGATCCGAAATGCACACATTCGGTCTTTGGGCACTGGCCGTAATGATTAGGCACTGGCCGTAAAAAATTGGAACCGCCCCTTTGATGGGCGGTTTTTTTTCCGGATATTGTGTTGTTTTTTTAGGCTAGACTATAGGTATTTCCGGATTTAATTGCTAACTTCGAAAGTTATTTTCAATACAGCATTCACATAAATTACCGCAAAAATGAAACGGTTTTCAATTCTCTTTTGCATTCTGGTGCTGGGCACCACCATGCTGTACGGACAAACTGGTCCAAAACTGAGCTTCTCAAAAGAAGTGATCGAGGTAGGCACCCATTACCTGGAATCACTGGAGGTGATCAAGGCCGAAGTGGCATTCACCAATACCGGCGACCAGCCCCTGGTGCTTACAGCCGCCAAGGGATGCTGTGGCACCCGGGTCATCGATTGGCCGAAGGAGCCCATTATGCCCGGTGAAAGCGGACTGGTCAATCTGCAGTTCCGGCCAGCTGCAAGGGCCCACCAGATCAGGCGGACCCTCACCCTGACCTCCAATGATCCGGCCGGAACGTCCATTATCCGGATCACAGGCGAGGTCTTAGAGGGCAAGGCCCCAGACCAGTAAAGCCCGGCGACTCTTCATGATTCCTGCCACATTACATTTTCATCCGGCCGAAACTTTTTTTAACTTTTTTCGTTTATTTAAATACTGTAAATTTGTATGAACCTGTTCATATAATTAAAACACTGATCAATAAAATTCCTGGTTTATGAAAAAAAGACTCTTCAGCCTTTTTACCCTGCTGGTCTTTGCTGGATCGGCAATGGCACTTACGGCGGGCAATGAAGGCCCTGTACTAAGCTTTGAAAAGGAAGGCATCCAATACGGGACGGTCTACGTGGATGAAATGCCTGAAACCAAGCATGACATTACTTTTACAAATACCGGCAACCAGCCCCTTTTACTGAGCAACGTCAGGGCCTGTTGTGGCACCCGCGTCACTGCCTGGCCGCGTGATCCGATCATGCCCGGCGAAAAAGGGACCATAAGTATTGAATTCCGGCTGGCGGCCCGTCCCCAGAACATCAGCCGTACCGTTACCGTAACCTCCAACAATACCAGCACCCCTACACAGATTTTCCGCATCACGGGAACCGTCATCGAAAGGGACTAAGCCATGCTCAGGGCAGCTTTGTGGGTTTCCCGGATTCTGTTCGGGCTGGTGTTTATTTTTTCGGGCTTTGTCAAGGCCATAGACCCCCTTGGATCGGCCTATAAATTCCAGGACTACTTCATGGCTTTTAACATGGAATGGCTAATGTTTTCAGCCCTTCCATTGGCCGTGTTGCTTAGTACGCTGGAGTTCGTGATCGGGGTGGCGGTGCTTGCCGGACTGAAAATGCGGTGGAGTGCCTGGGGTGGCCTGCTGTTCATGCTGTTTTTCACCCCGCTGACCCTGTTCGTTGCGATTACCGACCCGGTTCCCGATTGCGGGTGTTTCGGGGATGCGCTGATCATCAGCAATTGGGAAACCTTCTATAAAAACATTTTTATTCTCGCTGCAGCCATCCTGATCTTCGTATACCGGGAAAGGGTGAAGCCGTTATGGTCTGGGTCGAGGGACTGGTACCTCATAGGTTTGGTAACGGTTTTCATTGTCGGATTGTCTGTCTACTGCCTGCGTTACCTGCCCATTATGGACTTCCGTCCCTGGAAGGTCGGCAACCAGGTCGGTGAGCTGATGATCCCCACACCGGAAGTGGCCGATATCTACCTGGTTTACGAGCACCGGGAAACCGGGGAGACCCAGGAATGGCCTGCCAACGATTTCCCGTGGGATGACCCCGAATGGGTGGCCCAATGGCAGTACAAAGACCAGCGCAGGGAGATCATCCACCCTTATGTAGAGGCCCCCATCGATGATTTTATAATCGTTGATACTTTCGGGGATGACCTGACCGATTATTTCCTCTTCAACCCGGAGTACCAGTTCATTGTGGTCGCATACGACCTTCGAACCACCAGTGTCCGCTCATTCAACAAGAGGATTACCCCACTGGCCATGGATGCCATGGAAAATGACTACTCCTTTATTGTTTTGTCAGGGAGTACATTCGACCACATCGACTCGTTCAGGCACACACACCAAACGGCCTACCCCTTTTACCAGAGCGACGAGATCAGCCTGAAGACGATCATCAGGTCGAATCCCGGACTGTTACTGATGAAGGACGGTGTGGTCATGGGCAAATGGCCCCACAGGAGGATCCCATCTTTTGAGCAACTACAGGAGAAGTTCCCGGATTTATAAGGTTGCATCCCTGTTTCTTTTCTTGCGGAAAAACTCCCTGAGCAGGTCGGCCGATTCCGCAAACTTTATCCCGGTCAGCAACTCCGTCCGGGGATGCAGTATTTTCTTAGAAAACAGCCTGTACCCCCGTTTTTCGTCATCCGCCCCATACACCAGCTTTCCAAGCTGCGCCCAGGCCAGCGCCCCGGCACACATGGCACAGGGTTCCAGAGTCACATAAAGGCTGCAATCAGACAGGTATTTTCCCCCAAGGTGATTGGCTGCAGCGGTGATGGCCTGCATCTCCGCATGTGCCGTTACATCCGTCAGCCGCTCGGTCAGGTTGTGGGCACGGGCAATGATGCGGTTCTGGCAAACCACGACCGCCCCGACCGGAACTTCCCCTGCATCAAACGCCTTTTGCGCCTCTTTCAGCGCCTCCCCCATAAAATATTCGTCGGAAAATACACTCAAAATCATGACAGGAATCCCATTTATAATCAATCATTGTGCTTATAATCAATTATTATGCGTGCGTTTTTATAGCTCCCCAAGCACTTCCGCCACGGCTTTCAATTGCCAAAGCGGGGTGCTGGCCGAACCGGTCACCCCGACGCTATGACCTGCTACGAACCAGTCGGACTGAACCTCGCCAGGCCGGGAAACAAAGTAAGAATTCGGATTTGCGGCTTTGCAGGCGTCAAACAACGCCCGTGCATTCGACGACGTTTGTCCGCCGACAAACACCAACACCTCATGTCCCGCTGCAAACGCCTTTAGTCCGGGATACCGACCGGACACACACTGGCAGATCGTGTCATGGAGTCGGATCTGTAGCCCGGCCTCCTCCAGAAATGTGGTCATGCGTGACAGCCCCTCCACTGTCTGGGTGGTCTGGCAAAACATTGTCACGGCTTGGGGCAGGCTGGCCGGGTCGATCTCCGCGGGATCATTGGCCACCTGTGCCCCTTCCCCGGCATGCCCGAGCAGACCGATTACCTCCGGATGCCCCTTTTTCCCGTATATCAGGATATGCTCCCCGGCTTCCCGGGCCCTGCCTATTTTCTGTTGCAGGTTCAGCACCACGGGGCAGCTGGCATCCAGCACCCGGTTGTTGTTGGCGGCAGCCAGTGCGTAGCTTGACGGTGGCTCGCCATGGGCCCGGAACAGCACCGTTTTATTTTTCAATTCCCGGAACCGGTCGTAGTCAATGAAAACCAGCCCTTTCCCTTCGAGCCGTTTGACCTCCTCGTCGTTGTGTACGATGTCCCCCAAACAGTAAAGCTCCTCCCCTCCTTCGAGCGCAGCCCCGGCCTTTTCCACGGCCTTTCTGACCCCCGGACAAAAGCCGGAGCGTGGGTCGATACGCACCTGGAGGTTCAATGCATTCATCAGGCAAAATTAAAAAACCCGTGCTACATCCAGTCAAATTTGTTTCGCAGGATGGCCTTGGCCAGCAGGACGAGCTTTTTCTGGTTGCTGACGCTAAAGCGGTATTCCTGTAGGTTCTCCGGAGGCTCCGACTTGATCTTCTTCAGCAATTCCAGGTAATAGCGGTATGCCAGGTAGACCCCCAGGCGGGCATCCTTGTTCAGGGTCTTTATGCCCGGGAAAGCCCCCTGGAAGTCTTCCCATATCTCTTTTTCTATTCGGTCTTTGGCCTGCTGGTCAAAGCTTTCAAAGTCCACCTCCGGAAAATACATCCGGCCCCGTTCCTTCTGGTCTGAGCGCATATCCCGCAAAAAATTGACCTTCTGAAAGGCCTCCCCCAGTTTCCTGGCCGCCGGCAACAATCGCTGGTATTCCTCATCCTGTCCGGCATAAAACACGCGCAAACACATGAGTCCGACTACCTCTGCCGAACCGTAAATATACTCCTGGTATTCCTCCAGAGAGAAGGTCTTCTTTTCCAGGTCCATTTCCATGCTCTTTAAAAAGGCATCGATCAGGGACTTGTCGATGTGGTAGGTGTTGACCACCCATTGGTAGCTATGCAGGATCGGGTTGGTGCTCATGCCCCCGGCAATGGCCTCATAGGTCTGCTCACGGAATGTGCGCAAGAGCCTGGCCTTGTCCTGGTCATGAAAGGTATCCACGATCTCATCGGCAAAGCGCACAAAGCCGTAGATGGCATAAATGGGTGGCCTGAACTTGGGGTCCAGGAGACGGACACCCATGGAAAATGAGGTGCTGTAGTTTTTCGTTGTGATCTCGCTGCACTCAAGAGCGTTACGCGTGTACAGGTCCATATGCTTTAGTAATTCGTTCCACAACCAGTTTTGAGCTGATCACTGCCATGGGCAGTCCGGTTCCGGGCACAGTAGATGCCCCTACATAAAATACGTTGCCAAATTCCTCGTCAAAGTTTTTCGGGCGGAAGCCCCCGATCTGGTTCAGGTTATGCCCGAGTCCGAGTCCGCTTCCCTTATA
>SLSG01000018.1 GCA_007130545.1 Bacteroidales bacterium
AGGAACAATTCGAGGTGTCACGTGACCTGATCGCGGACCTGGCCCGGGGAGGGAAAAAACTGGTTTGTGTGGGCACCACCTCCATGCGTACGCTTGAGAGCCTTTACTGGATCGGGACAAAGATTATGAAGGGACATGTCCCTCCCGGGGGAATCTTCTCACTGGATCAATGGTTCCCATATTATCTTAACGGCCGCTCCTTGCCGGATGTGTCAGAGAGCCTCGGTGCCATACTGCACTGGATGGACCAGAATGGTCAGCAATACCTTCGGGGGGAAACCTCGCTCATCATTGCACCCGGCTATTCCTTCAAGATGGTGGACGCGCTGATCACCAATTTTCACCAGCCTGGTAGTACGCTGCTGCTGCTGGTCGCGGCATTCGCGGGTCCCGCTTGGAAGGATGCCTATCACTTTGCCCTGGAAAATGGGTTCCGCTTCCTTAGCTATGGGGATGCCTGTTTGTTTGAACGATTCAAGGGGTAGGACGGCGCCTGCAGCGGGGTGCGGAAAAATTTAACGGATGGAAATGGATGTGTTTGGAGCGGCTTTCCGTGACTTTCAGGCCGGGGAGACCGGGCAAATAATCGACGTGGCGATTGACCAGGTACGGCAGGAGGAACTGCCGGTTTCCTATTTTTTCCGCACCTATGGGCAGATGCCCGAATGGGAACAACTGGTGCTGGACCGTTGCCGGGGCCAAATCCTGGATGTGGGTGCCGGTGCCGGAGCACATTCCCTTGTGTTGCAGGAGCGTGGGCACCAGGTTACAGCCATTGACCTTTCCCCGGGAGCCGTTGCGGCCATGAAGAGGGCAGGGGTGCAGGATGCCAGGTGCGCGGATTTTTTTTCCTTTGTGGGGGAAAAGTTTGATGTGGTGCTTTTTTTGATGAATGGAATCGGACTGGCGGGCAGTCTGGACGGGCTTGAAAGAACCCTACGGCATACCGGCCGTTTGTTAAAACCGGGCGGGGAGATATTCCTTGAGTCGACCGACCTGATCTATATGTTCGAACAGGAAGATGGCTCCTATCTGATTCCTGCAGGGCATCGGTATTACGGGGAGGTTGCCTATCAGCTGGCATATAAAAACATAAAAGCCAGGCCCTTTGCCTGGCTTTTCGTAGATCCGGATAACCTGGCTAATTGCGCTGAGCAGGCCGGCATGAAAATGGATATCATCTGGCAAGGGGAGGCTCACAACTTCGTTGCCAGGCTGGTTAATGAGCCGGGCATTGCTGGTCCCCCAACCGTATAGCCGGGCCGCGGCCTTTTAAAAGAGTTGTATAAATACCGCCACCGCGATCAGCAGGTCTGTCGCAAGTACCACCATGACGTTCATGCCCATGGCCGGCATCAATTTGCTGATGTCTGAGCCATTCTTTACAGCCGTCTGACTTGCCTTGATGGCCAGCGGAAGCGGCAGCAGGGCGAGGTAGATCCATAACGAGGCAATGCCCAGAAGCGGCAACAACAGGATGGTCCCGAAACTGGCGGCTATTCCTGCCGAATAGATCCAGGCCGCTTTCTTTTTCCCGAACTTGATAACCAGGTGGAAGCGTCCGCCTGACTTGTCGGCCTCCGAATCAGGAAATTCGTTCAGCAGCAGCAAGAGCGCGGTAAGTATGCCGGGTGGAATCGCGATCAGCCATACCTCCAGCGGGACAATCTGAAACAGTCCGATTCCGGGGGCACCGTTCATGGCAATAAATGTGCCGATTACCACCAGGGATCCCAGGGCCAGTCCGGCAAAGAACTCCCCCAGCAATACCTTGGCCAGCAGCGGAGTGTAGTAGACGATTGCAAAGGCCCCGACCAGGGAGATCACGGCAATGGACCAGTGGGAAACGATCGCAAAATAGGTCCCGATACCGGCAGAAAACAGCAGGGTGAAGAAGGCGGCCAGTTTGACGCTCGTCGGACTGGTCTTGCCACTTACGAGCATTTTGCTTCCGCCGCTGAACGGGGTCTGCTGCGTTTTGAAATCTATCTTTGTCTTGTAGTCAGAATATTCATTGAACAGGTTTACCGAGATGTGGGCGCTGATGGTGCCAAGCATGATAAGGATGGCATGCCAGGTATTGAAATCAGAAAAGCCCGGATATTTTGCCGCGTAGGCGAGTCCGATTGCCACCAAAAAAACGGCCAGGAGCAGGAAGTTTGCCCTTGTCTGTGCCAGCCATATTTGTGTTTTGTTCATGTTTACTTTATTTGTTGGTTATTTTGATTAGGGCTAATTTTGCCTTGTCGGCATTGCTGCCCTAAATTTAATACATTCCCGCTTGACAAACTTCAAACACAGGCAAATTGTTCAAAGTGCCGACGGTTCCCACACCATTTTTCTGCCGGACCTGGAGGAGCACTTCCATTCCATACATGGGGCATTGCAGGAATCCTTTCATGTCTTTATCCAGCAGGGTTTTTTGCAAGCCCCGGCTATAGGTGGGCCGGTTTCTATTTTAGGTGGTCCGGTTTCTGTTTTAGGTGGTCCGGTTTCTATTCTGGAGGTGGGGTTTGGAACCGGCCTGAATGGCTTGCTGACCCTGCTGTATGCGCAGGCAAAGGGAATACGTGTCAGATACACTGCACTGGAGGCTTACCCACTGGAGGAGGAGGAATACCTGTCCCTGAATTATCCGGGGGAGATTGCCTCAGGGCCAACTCTGGAACATTGCGGCATGGAAGGTGGGCCCTCCGGCATCCCGCACCACAATGATTCCCTGGCCATGCTTGAATCCTTGTTCATCAGCTTGCATACCGGAGCCTGGGAACGTGCTTTTGAGCCTGTGCCAGGCTTTGTGCTGGAAAAAAGGAGGGTGCTCGTGGAAGAGGCCGAACTGTTGCCGGACCAATTCGATCTGGTCTATTTTGATGCCTTTGCCCCCCGGGTGCAGCCCGGGGTCTGGACCATGCAGGTGTTTGGGAAGATTTTCTCCGCAATGAAACCGGGCGGGCTGCTGGTGACCTATAGTGCCACGGGCGAACTGAAAAGAACCCTGAAAGGCTGCGGGTTTGTTCTGGAACACCCTGCCGGTCCGCCGGGAAAACGGGAAATGACCAGGGCGCTGAAGCCCTGAAAGAATTTTACCTTACCAGCATCAATTGGCCCTTGTGCTCCACCCGGTTCCCTTCCGGGTCTGAGTAAATCACCTGGTAGACGTACATTCCCTGTGGCGCATCTGCATTGTTCACCCTGCCGTCCCATCCGCTTCCGGGATCCGCAGACTGAAAGACCTCTGCGCCCCAGCGGTTAAAAATGCGAAGGCTGTAATTGTCAGGCGGGTATTCAAAGCGAGGCAGGAAGACCCGGTTGTCAGCGATCTCGCTGGACGGCCTGAAGGCATTGGGAATGAAAAATTCCTGGGGTCCTGGCTCTGTTTGAAAGAATTTTACCTCGCCCAGAGCAGTTCCTATTTCATTGGTGGCGAACGCCTGGTAATAATAGGTGGTTTGGTGGGTCAGCCCGGCCAATGCGATGGGAAACGCCCCGATCCCGGTTCCGGCCTCTTCCATGACCCCGTTGATGAACGGGTCGGGGGTTGTGCCCCAGAATATCCCACGGCTGGTAATCTCGCTTCCGCCGTCAGAAAGTGCTTCCCCTCCGGCCAATGCGGATTCGTTGGTGATATCCAGGGGCGCAAGTGTGATGACTTCCGGGAGGACCGCCCCGGCATAGCCGACGTAGAAGTTCTCAGATACCAGCTGCAGGTTGGGCACCACCGTATTGTTTATCCTGCAGGTGTATGTGCCCGCATCTTCCGGCAGGAAAGCCTCAATGACGAGTTCATTGCCATCGGCCCCGGGAACAGGCTCCCCGTTACGGAACCATACATAGGTGTTGTACTGACCCCTGACCTCTACCGAAAGGCTTAATTCCTCACCAAAAAATACCGAATGGATTTCCTCCTGTCCGACCTTGGCCTGTGGGGAATAATGGAAAAAGCCGGGGGCCAGGGAGATGTTTGGCTCCAGGGCGTCAAAGTGCAGTCGGTTGTTCTGAACATACAATTGATCCAAGCCGGCCAGGGACGACAGGTCCGGCAGCCCCCCCAGCTGATTGGCCTGCACGGACAAGGCCCGGAGTTTCCCCAGGCTTGCAAGGGATGCGGGAACCACGCCAAGCAGTTCGTTTGACCCCAGTCTGAGTTCTACCAATTCGGATAGGTTGCCGAGCGCCTCCGGGATGGTCCCGCTGAAGCGGTTCCCGCTAAGGTTCATCACGGCAAGTTTGTCCAATGTGCCCAGTTCTGCCGGAATCCCCCCCTCCAGTTGGTTGACGTTCAGGATCATGGTCGTCAGAGCGGACATATTCCCGGTCTCAGGAGGCAAGGTGCCCGAAAACTGGTTGGAGGACAGGTTCAGGTAGCGTAAATTGGACAGGCTTCCCAATGCGGGTGGAATCGGACCGTCCAACTGGTTGTTTTGAAGGTACAGCTCATCCAGGGCAGCCAGGTTGCTTACCTGCGGGGGGATCTGTCCGCCCAGGCCGTTGGAGAAAAGGTAAAGCAGCTTTAAGTTGGAAAGGGTCCATAGTCCAGACGGAATATCCCCGGACAATAGGTTGTTGTTCAGGAATAACTCTACCAGGGAGGAAAGGTTTCCAATTCCCGGGGGGATCTCTCCCGTCAGTTGGTTGTTCCCAAGATTCAGCCTGGTCAATCGCGTCAGGCTTTCAATCCCCGCCGGGATACTGCCGGAGAGTTGGTTGGCGGAAAGATTCAGGGTTTCAAGTTGGGTAAGCTGACCGATGCCATTCGGTATGCTTCCGGTAAGCTGGTTGGAAGACAGGTTGAGTCGAATAAGGCTGGTAAGGTTCACGATGCCGGCCGGTATTACTCCTTCCAGATCGTTGTCGTCTGCCCGGAATTCTGTTAATTTGGTTAGATGACTGATCTCCTCCGGAAGTGTGCCGCTAAGGTCGTTCATCCCCAGATTCAAGTCCGTCAGGTTTACGAGCCCTCCGATCTCTGATGGAATGGGGCCGGAAAGCCCATTGTGGAACAGCCGGAGCACCTGTAGTTGGATTAGCGTTCCGATCTCCACCGGAATTTTCCCAGTCAGCCGGTTCTTGCTTATGGCAATAGGGTCTGACTGCAGGTTCAGTACTGTAAGGAGGGCCAGATTACCGATTTCTGAGGGGATGCTTCCATTTAAGTTGTTGTTGGGCAGGTACAGGCGTCTGACATGCCCTTGCTGCACTGTGATGCCAAACCAGTCATTGGTGACCTCATCCGGGGAGGCGGAAAGGTCCCAGCCGGAATTATCCGTCCAATTGTCCCCGTCTGTTGCCTGGTAAAAGGCGATAAGGGCATCCAGCTCTGCTTGAGGCACCTGGGCCCTGCATGTGACGGGAAGTAGCCACAGCAAAAGTATAAAAAGGAGTATGCCTGACCCGAACTTCATCGCGCTGGCTGGTTTGATTTAAGTGAATCGCTAGGGTAAAAGTAAAAAAAAAGCCGGCATGCCGGCCAAAGGTAAGAAAAAGTGGGGGAGGAAGGATTCGAACCTCCGAAGGCTTAGCCAACAGATTTACAGTCTGCCCCATTTGACCGCTCTGGAACTCCCCCTTTTTGTGGGACGTGCTGGAATCGAACCAGCGACCTCATGCCTGTCAAGCATGCGCTCTAAACCAACTGAGCTAACGCCCCGGCGTTTTGTTTCGGGAGAGCAAAAATAATAAAAGAATTTTAATTACAGGGGGATGTTGCCGTGTTTTTTCGGCGGTGCGTTCTCCCTCTTGTTTTCTGCCATCTCCAGCGCCTGAATCAGCTTCAGCCGGGTTTCCCGCGGATAAATGACCTCGTCTATGTATCCAAGTCCGGCTGCCTTGTATGGAGTGCAAAAAGCTTCCCGGTAATCGAACACTGCTTTCGCCTTTTCCGCTTCGTTCAGTTTGTTGCGGTAAAGGATATTTACCGCCCCATCCGGTCCCATTACGGCAATCTCCGCATTTGGATAACTGTAGTTGATGTCCCCGCCCAGGTGCTTGCTGGACATGACACAATAGGCCCCCCCATAGGCTTTGCGGGTGATCAACGTGATCTTAGGAACGGTGGCTTCGGCATAGGCATAGATCAGCTTGGCACCTTGCCTGATGATTCCCCCGAACTCCTGATCGGTGCCGGGAAGGAATCCCGGCACATCTGCCAGGGTGATCAATGGGATGTTGAAGGCATCGCAGAACCTGACAAAGCGTGCTGCCTTTACGGAAGCGTCAATGTCCAGCACCCCGGCCAGCATGGCGGGCTGGTTCGCTACAAATCCCACCGGTTTTCCATTCAGGCGGCCAAAGCCAATGATGATGTTCTGTGCATAATAAGGCTGGACCTCAAAAAAATTATGATCGTCCACCACGCTGGTGATGATCTCCTTGATGTCATAAGATTTGTTGGGGTCGGCCGGGACCAGCTGCTGCAGCCGCTCGTCCTCACGGTGGGCAGAGTCCACACATGGCTTGACAGGCGGGTCTTCCATATTGTTGGAGGGAAGAAAGCTCAGCAGCTCCCTGATCATCATCATGGCCTGCTCATCATCATCCGCCCGGAAATGGGCCACCCCGCTTTTCGAATTATGGGCCATTGCCCCACCCAGGTCTTCCTTGGTAACCTCTTCATGGGTCACGGTCTTTATCACATCCGGACCGGTTACGAACATATAGCTGGTTTTTTTGGTCATGAAGATGAAATCGGTCAGGGCCGGCGAATACACCGCTCCTCCCGCACAGGGTCCGAGTATCGCAGAGATTTGCGGAACGACCCCGCTGGCCTGTACGTTGCGATAGAAGATGTCGGCATATCCCGCCAGGCTTTCCACCCCTTCCTGTATGCGGGCACCACCACTGTCGTTCAGTCCGATGAGCGGGGCCCCCATTTTTATGGACAGGTCCTGCACCTTGATGATCTTGTCGGCATTGGCCCGGCTCAGGGATCCCCCGAACACCGTAAAATCCTGGGCAAAGACGTAGACCAGCCTTCCGTCAATCTTGCCATAACCTGTGACCATCCCGTCTCCCAGGATCTTTTGCCTTTCCATCCCGAAGTCGGTAGACCGGTGTACGACGAATTTGTCCAACTCCACAAAGGTTTTCGGGTCGAGCAACATCCTGATCCGCTCCCGTGCAGTTTTCCTGCCCGATTCATGGATCTTTGCAATCTTTTCCTCACCGCCGCCTGCCTCTGCAGCCCGGTGCTTTTCCTCTAACGCCTTGTACTTATCTTCTGTTGACATCTTTTTGGGGATTTACTTCTCTTGCTGTTCATACTCCAGGACCACCATCACCTGCCGGGCTTCCACGTTCTGTCCTTCTTCCACCCTGAGTTCGGCGACCCTGCCGGCCTTGCCGGCCTTGAATTCACTTTCCATCTTCATTGCAGAAAGCACCACCATGGTCTGCCCGGCTTCCACCATATCTCCATTTTTCACCATGACCCGGACCACTTTCCCGGGAATGGGGGCCGCCACGATTGTATCCCCTTCTTCCTCCTGCCCTTTTTTCCTGCTGGCCAGGTATTTGGCTTCTGCATCAATAATGTCCACATCGTAGGCCCTGGTCTTGGTGTTCACATGGTAACGCTTGGCGTTTTCCCTTTGTATCAATTCGATATTAAAGGATTTGTGCCGGTGAAGGATGGATAGTTTGCCGGACCCGACCCTTTCCACGTCCAGCTCATATTCCTTGCCGTCAACCGACACCAGGACCTTTTCTCCCTGCCGGCTAAGCAGTTCCACGACAGCGGTTCGTCCGTTTAACCTGACTTCGTATGGCATATATTTAAAGTTTTAGTACACTTCTGACCCTGCTGTAGTCCTTCCAGTTGTTCTTCAGGGCGGTCATTTCCTTCGGACTGGCTTTCTCGATCTTTCTGAGGTATTCAA
>SLSG01000259.1 GCA_007130545.1 Bacteroidales bacterium
TCCTGCGGCTCCGCCACGCCCTGTCTTTTGCCATTCATAAGTTTTACAACGACCGGGGTTTCTACTACCTGCATACCCCGATTATTACCGGCTCAGACGCAGAAGGAGCCGGGGCCATGTTTCATGTAACGACGCTTGACCTGGAAAATATTCCGCGAAAAGAGGACGGGACGGTGGATTTTTCACAAGATTTTTTCGGAAAGGAAACCAACCTGACCGTCTCCGGGCAGCTGGAAGGGGAGCTGGGCGCCCTGGCCCTCTCAAACATTTATACCTTTGGCCCCACTTTCCGGGCGGAGAATTCCAATACCGCCAGGCATCTGTCGGAGTTCTGGATGATCGAGCCCGAGATGGCCTTTTATGACATCCACGACAATATGGACCTCGCCGAGGACTTCCTGAAATACCTGATCGCCTATTTGCTGGACCATTGCGGCGATGACCTGGCCTTTCTGGAAAAGATGTATGACGGGGAACTGACTGCACGCCTTCGTTTTGTGGTTGACAACCAATTTGAAAGGCTTTCCTATACCCGCGCCATTGAGATACTGGAAGCGTCCGGACAGGCATTTGAATTTCCTGTGAAGTGGGGAGTGGACCTGCAGTCGGAGCATGAGCGCTACCTGGTGGAGAAGCATTTTAAAAAGCCGGTCATTCTGACCGACTATCCGCGCGACATTAAGGCCTTTTACATGAAACTGAACGACGACGGGAAAACGGTTCGCGCCATGGATGTACTGTTCCCGAAGATCGGAGAGATCATTGGGGGGTCCCAAAGGGAGGAGGACCATGGAAAATTGCTGGGACGGGTGAAGGAAATGGGTATTCACGAAAAAGATGTATGGTGGTACCTGGAAACAAGGCTGTTCGGAACGGCACCCCATAGTGGATTCGGACTGGGGTTTGAGCGGCTGATGTTGTTCGTTTCGGGCATGGGGAACATCCGCGATGTGATCCCGTTTCCGCGCACGCCACAAAATGCAGAATTTTAACCTGATGGGGTCCGCCAAATAAAAAAAAATGCCTAATTTGGCCCGTTATGCTCAAGCAAAAACTTCAGCAAAAATTGATGCAGAAGCTGTCTCCCCAGCAGATACAGCTGATGAAGTTATTGCAGGTCCCTGCCCTGATGCTGGAGCAACGGATCAAACAGGAGATTGAGGAAAACCCCGCCCTGGAGGAAGGCCTGGATGATCTTGGAGAGCAGGAAAACCAAGAGGATGATTATGATGGGTATGATGAGGACGGTGGTGAGGAACTGGCTTCTGACACTCCGGAAACAGATCCCAATGACGAGTTTGACCTCAGCGACTATATGGAGGAGGATGACATTCCTTCCTACCGCTTAAATGCCAACAATTTCAGTTCAGACGACGAACGAAAGGACATCCCTTTTTCCGGCGGCGCCAGCTTTCAGGAATTCCTCCTGTCACAGCTTGGTTTGCGCAGCCTCTCTGACCGGCAAATGCTGATTGCCCGGCACATCATCGGGAACATTGACGACTCCGGTTACCTCCAGCGGGATATCCACTCACTTATCGACGACCTTGCCTTCTCTCTGAACATTGAGTCCAATTTTAAGGAAGTGCTTCAGCTTATCCGTGTAATACAGGAGTTTGACCCGCCGGGTGTTGGCGCCAGGGATTTGCAGGAATGCCTGTTGTTGCAGATCAGGCGCAAGACGCCCCAGACCGTGGCCATCGCCAATGCAACACTCTTGCTGGAAAAGAATTTCAATGACTTCACGCGCAAGCACTTTGAAAAGATCCGGAAGAAACACAATTTTTCAGAGGAGGAACTCAAAGATGCGATCGACGAGGTACTGAAGCTGAATCCAAAGCCCGGCGGTTCCCTTGCAGATTCCGGAAAACCCTCGCAGTATGTGGTGCCCGACTTTATTTTGACCAATTACAGCGGGGATCTGGAACTCAGCCTGACGTCCCGCAACGCCCCTGACCTGCGTATCAACCGGACTTATTCCGAGATGCTCGAGACAATGGCTGAAGCCAAGGGCAGGGCCGACGCCAGGCAGAAGGATGCCATGACTTTTGTAAAGCAAAAGCTGGACAGTGCAAAGTGGTTTATAGATGCCATACGGCAAAGGCAGAACACCCTGATGGTGACCATGCAAGCCATTATGGAGTTTCAAAAAGAGTACTTCCTCACCGGGGATGAAACCACACTGCGCCCCATGATCCTTAAAGACATTGCCGAAATGGTACAACTGGATATTTCGACCATTTCCCGGGTAGCGAACAGCAAATACGTCCAGACCCCCTTCGGCACTTTCCTGTTGAAAAGCTTCTTTTCAGAATCCCTGCAAACCGACTCAGGGGAGGAGGTGTCCACACGGGAGGTTAAAAAGATATTGCAGGACTGTGTGGAAGCGGAAGACAAATCCAAGCCCCTTACCGATGATGAACTGGCAGCCATACTGAATGAGAAAGGATACAATATCGCCAGGCGAACGGTGGCCAAATACCGGGAGCAATTGGATATTCCGGTGGCCCGTCTTAGGAAGGAACTGACCTGATATGAAGGCCGAAACATTCCTCGCAAGATTGTTTTCCATTGCTTTTCACCCGCTGGTTATCCCCACGCTGGGATTGCTGCTGCTGTTCCGGCTGGACAGTTATATACACTTTGCCGTTCCCCCCCAGGCCAAGCGGTTCATCCTGGTCATCGTGTTCATTAACACCGCTCTGGCCCCGGCCCTTGCCGTGCTGTTGCTTAAACGAACCGGCCTGATCAGGGACGTGATGCTTAACGACCGGAGCGAGCGGCTGTTCCCCTTGTTGCTGTCCTCTCTGCTCTTTTTCCTGACCTATTACCTGTTGCGCCAGGTGACACTGCCCTCGCTGATTTATTACTATATGATGGGGGGGACCCTGCTGGTCATTCTTTGCCTGCTGATCACATTCCGCTGGAAAATCAGTTTACATATGATGGGTCTGGGCGGGTATACAGGTTTTCTGATTGCCACTTCCATGTTTCTGAAGATAGATATTTCCCTGCTGATCGGCTTGTGCGTTTTGGTGGGCGGATTTGTGGGTGCGGCCCGCCTGAGGCTGGGCTCGCATACGCCAATGCAGATATATGCAGGTTACCTGGCCGGGGCCGGGGTGATGCTGGCTTTGTTTTTGTTTCTGAGGGCCTGACTGTCTGAGGGTCTGACTAGTAAAGGGACCAGTTGAGGCCGAGTGAGACCGGCACCATTTCCCGGGCAGAATTGTCTTCGAAGACCTTGCTGAGTGGCAAGCGGGCAATTACCGCCCATTTTCCTATTCCTATCCTGGCATAGGCCTGTATTCTGAATGGATTGATCTGCCCGGGCAAATGCTCCTTTACCTTGATCTCCCTGTTGCCTGCACGGTCCAGCCCCCTGAACTTGGTGTTCGCACTTACCAGGTAATCAGCGGAAATGCCGGCATACAGGCGCAGTCCCCGCTCGCGGTCGGGTCCCCTGTAGCGCAACTCGAAAGGCAGGCCCAGGTAATTCAGGTTTAGCTTGTTTTTCGTGTATTCCTGAGGAATTGGGACGAAGTCGAAGCGAGCGCTCGCGCCCCCCCAATTGGTCAGCTGGTAGAAGTGGTCGGTATACAGGTTGTGTGAATAGAAAGCCATTCCGGCTGCGACACTGAAACGGGATCTGCCAAGCGGCATGTCATGTATGACCTGCAATGCAAATCCCCGGTTGATGATGTCCTGGCGCATGTTTTCCGGGACATTTCGCCAATGGTCCCCGATAAACTCAACCATCAGCCTGTCGGCCGGACGCATGCGCAGGGGCTGGGCCGTAAGGCACAGGCCCTGCAGCAGCAGTATGGCACCAAGAAAAAGGGCCCTGGCCAATGATATCATCTTGTTTTTTCTGCTTCCAGTATGTATTTTTCGAGGGATGCCCAGCACGTCATGTCAATGCCCTGCTTCTTCCCGTCGTTCAGCACGTCCAGGTATTGTTTTTTCAACTCATCGAATCCATGCTTCATATGCCCGTCCACCACCTCCTGCAGCTCCGCATTGTATGATCTTTTCAGCAGGGGGCTTAGTAGAAACCCAGGCAGGTAGAACAGGTTGTAGGGGAATATTTTTTTGGGGTTCACCCCTTTGGCCCTGCAAACTTTGAATCCCTCCTTTATGGCGCAGACACTGAGACGGACCAGCGCCTTGTTTTCACTGAAGCGGCGTGCGCCCCCGGCCTTGCAAACCGCCCCGAACGTGGCGGCAGGCCATATGTAGTGTGTCTTTAACCAGGGGATGATGGCAGATGAGATCTTTGGCTGCATGCCTGCCTGGCCAAGGATCTCTGCTGTATCCAGAAGACGCTTGCTGGATTTTCCATCGGGCTCGCCCAACATGGTGCTGCCTTTTTTAAACAGCACGCAATTGACCCCGTTGTCTGTGCGCCCTCCTCCGGCCATGGCCGGAAATCCGAAGAAATACCTTCCGGCAGGCAGGTGCTTGTCAATCCTGTCAAACTCATTCCATAAATTGCCCATGAACAGGATATGGGCATTCCCCGAATACTTCGCCACGTAAGGCAGTACATCGTTCAGCTGGAAGTTTTTGACAGCAATGATGATCAGGTCATATTTTACAGAGGGATCGATCCGGTCGACAGTCCTGGGCCGGAAAACGGTGTTGACGAACTCTTTGCGTTTGCCCCGCATGTCGGTGCACTTGATGACCACTCCGGAATGACTGTACCTGGTCAGCCTATGCTTGCGTACCAGCAAGCTCACCCTGAATCCTGCCTCGGAGAGCTGCCAGGCATAGGTGGTCCCGATTACGCCGGCCCCAAAAACCAATATGTTCATATAGATGGTAATATTTTACGTTTATTGCGCAGGCAGTTTCCAATGGAAGCCTGCTCTGGCTTTTCAAAATTAAGAACACTTTATTATATACAGCAATTTTTTTTACAGGAGGACAGAGGTTTTATTATTTTTGATCCTGGCGACCACCAAGTCAGCCAAGTCCAATCAGTACCAGCCAAGTCCAATAAGTAACAAAGCGTGCACTACCTGGATACCCCTATAGAATTCCTCAAAGGCGTCGGACCCTTGCGAGCCGGACTGCTTCGCAAGGAGGCCGGAATCTCGACCTTTGCCGACCTGCTTTCCTTTTACCCTTTCCGGTACATCGACAGGAGTAAATTCTACAAAATAAATGAGGTCAGCGGGGAGATGCCCTATGTGCAGATTCGTGGCACCATTTCCGGCATAAAGCTTCACGGGGAAAGGCGCACCACCCGTATGACGGCCCTGCTCAGTGATGATACGGGAGAACTGGAACTGGTGTGGTTCAGGGGGTTCAAATGGCTGAAGGACCAATTCAAGTCCGGTGTGGAATACATCGTCTTCGGGAAACCCACATTGTTCGGCCGCCGGATCAACATTGCCCATCCCGAGGTGGAGCCGGTCACCCCTGTGGCCCTCAACCAATTGTCTTCCATGCAGGCCGTTTACAACTCCTCGGAGCAACTCCGGGCCAAGGGCCTCGACAGCAAGGGCATTGGAAGACTTGTCAAGACGCTCTTGCCCCTAGCGCTTCCGCATATAGGCGAAACCCTCCCGAAAACGGTTCTGCAGGCCCTGAAGCTTCCGGGCAGGCAGGATTCCCTTTTGGCCATTCATTTCCCATCCGATGCAGGGACACTGAAAAAAGCGGTTGCCCGTCTGAAATTTGAGGAGTTGTTCTTCATACAGCTCAGCCTGCTCAGAAGCAGGCAACTAAGGCTCGAGAAAACAGGGGGACATGTGTTTCCGTCCATTGGAAGGCTGTTCAACGCGTTTTACCATGAAACCCTTAGCTTTTCCCTGACAGGGGCGCAGAAAAGGGTGCTGAAGGAGATCCGCAGCGACACCCTGTCAGGGAAACAGATGAACCGCCTGTTGCAGGGAGACGTCGGAAGCGGGAAAACCGTGGTGGCGGTGATGAGCATGTTGATGGCGCTGGACAACGGCTTCCAGGCATGCCTGATGGCGCCGACGGAAATCCTGGCCTTTCAGCATTACGAATCGGTTTCCACGATGCTGTCAGGGCTTGGCGTAACAGTAGGTTTGCTGACCGGATCCACCCGTTCGGCCCGGCGGCGGGAGACCCTGCAACAGCTCATGGAGGGAAGCCTGCAATTGCTGATCGGGACGCATGCCCTGATTGAGGATGTGGTAAAATTTGAGCAACTGGGCATGGTGGTCATTGATGAGCAGCATCGGTTCGGGGTGGCGCAGCGTGCAAGGCTTTGGGCAAAAAGCAAGGTGCCACCCCATGTCCTGGTGATGACCGCCACCCCGATCCCAAGAACCCTGGCCATGACGCTGTTCGGGGACCTGGATGTTTCGGTGATTGATGAGCTTCCGCCGGGAAGGAAGCCGATCAAGACCATTCA
This sequence comes from Bacteroidales bacterium, assembly GCA_007130545.1. Classification (GTDB taxonomy): domain Bacteria; phylum Bacteroidota; class Bacteroidia; order Bacteroidales; family UBA7960; genus SLSG01. The sequence continues at coordinate 6,392 of SLSG01000259.1, forward strand.
TCAATATGACAGCAACCGTTTGAAGGTCTTCGGCTTCATGCGCGAACAGATCAAAAAGGGCAGGCAGGTTTATGTGGTGTACCCGCTGATACAGGAGTCGGAGACCTTGGACCTTAAGGACCTGACCGACGGATATGAGAGTATTGTCAGGGAGTTTCCGCTGCCTGACTACGGGGTCAGCATTGTGCATGGCAAGATGAAACCTTCCGACAAAGATTATGAAATGCAGCGTTTTGTCAGGGGGGAGACCCAGATCATGGTGGCCACCACCGTCATTGAGGTGGGCATCGATGTTCCCAATGCGACAGTCATGGTGATCGAAAGTGCCGAGCGTTTTGGCCTTTCCCAGCTGCACCAGCTAAGGGGACGCGTCGGCAGGGGCGGGGACCAGTCGTATTGCATCCTGATGACCGGCAGTGAATTGAGCGGAGATGCACGGAAGCGGGTGGGCGGACTGGTGTCTACGAATGATGGTTTTCAGATTGCGGAAATGGACCTGCAGCTTAGGGGTCCCGGTGATATTCAGGGGACGCAGCAAAGCGGGTTGCCGGACCTGAAGCTGGCTGATCTGACAAAAGATGAGGCCATATTGAAGGCTGCCCGCCATTATGCCCGGGACCTGCTGGAGCGGGACCCTTCCCTTTCTTCGGATGAGAACCGTCCTGTGGCGAGGCAGCTGAAACACCTTTTCCCTGACAAGATCTTCTGGAGCCGGATTAGCTAGCGGAACAAAAAAAACCGCTGCGACCCGAAGGTGCAGCGGTTGAAATATTATAAACGCTTAGTTCAGTACTAACTTAGTTCAGTACGAACCGGATGGGCATGTTAAATTGCACCCTTACCGGCTGGCCTCTCTGGCGTCCCGGTGTCCAGCGTGGCATGTTCCGCACAACCCTTACGGCTTCCTCGTCGCATCCACCGCCAATCCCGCGAATGACGCGTACGTCTGTCACGCTTCCGTCCCGCTCAACCACAAAGGTAACGAAAACGGTGCCCTGGATCCCTGCTTCCCTTGCCATTTGGGGGTAACGAAGGTTTTCCTGGAGATAGCGGATACGGGCTTCTTCACCACCCGGAAAAGACGGCTGGTCTTCCACCACGGTGAAAATCACATCCTCTGCAATCTCCTCTTCCTCCACAATAATGGGGGTAAATTCCTGTACCTCGGTAAAAACGGTCGCTTCCACATCGATCGTAAACTCCTCATCGATCTCCACGTCGTCATCCACGATCACCAGTTCCTGTGAAGGCTCCGGCGGCGGAGGTGGTGGGGGCTGCTCCTGGCGGGTAATCGGAATTTCCTCCTCCTCAATAAAATCCATTTCAAGCGTACCCAGGTCAAACGCGGTTCGCTCGTACTGCTTCCATTCAA
>SLSG01000088.1 GCA_007130545.1 Bacteroidales bacterium
GAATAAATAACTGTAAAACCCATTTGTATGAAGAGTGACCTTGATATTGCCAAGGCGTCCAAGATGCGCCCGATCACTGAAATTGCTGCCAAATTAGGAATCCAGGAAAGCGATCTGCACCTTTATGGCAAGCACATTGCCAAGCTGCCGGTGAAGCTCATTGACGAGAAGGCTGCCCGGCAAAAAAAACTGGTGCTGGTCACTGCCATCACACCGACTCCGGCCGGTGAAGGGAAGACGACGACCTCCATCGGGCTGACCGAAGGACTCAACCGCATCGGGGTCAAAACGACCGTGGTGATCCGGGAACCTTCCCTCGGACCGGTTTTCGGCATCAAGGGGGGGGCCGCCGGGGGTGGCTTCGCACAAGTGCTGCCTATGGAAGACATCAACCTGCATTTCACCGGTGACCTTGCGGCCGTGGAAAAGGCCCACAACTTGCTCTCCGCCTTGATAGACAACCACCTGCAAAGCAAGAACAACAGCCTGAATCTGGACCCCCGCAAGATTATATGGAAGCGGGTGATCGACATGAATGAAAGGGCGTTGCGCGATATTATTGTCGGACTGGGTGGTCCGAAGCAGGGGATTCCCCGGCAGACCGGCTTCGACATTACTGCTGCCTCCGAAATCATGGCCGCGCTTTGCCTGGCGAAGGATCTGGAGGACCTGAAAGAGAAGTTCGGGAATATACTGGTGGGTTTTACCTATGACGACGAGCCGGTTTATGCAAGGGACTTCAAAGCCCAGGGTGCCATGGCTGCACTGATGAAGTATGCCATCATGCCCAACCTGGTACAGACCATTGAGGGGAATCCCGCCATTATTCACGGGGGACCCTTTGCCAACATTGCTCAGGGTACCAACACCCTGATCGCCACCAAGATGGGCCTTACCCACTCGGATTTTGTAGTGACTGAGGCAGGTTTTGCATCCGAACTGGGTGCAGAAAAATTCCTGGACATCAAATGCCAGTACGGCGGTTTGTCGCCCAATGCATCGGTGGTCGTGGCCACCATCAGGGCGCTGAAGTACCACGGCGGCGTGAAACTTGCCAAGCTGACCGAAGACAACCCGGAAGCAGTCAAGAAAGGGCTTCCCAACCTGGAGAAGCATATTGAGAACATCAAACATTTTAACCTGAATCCCGTGGTGGCAATCAACAAATTTGCCACCGACAGCGATGCCGAGATCGAAGCGGTGCGCGCCAGGTGTGAAGAGCTCGGTGTGAAGGTCGCCATTTGTGAGGCCTGGGCCAAAGGGGGCGAGGGTGCGATCGAACTGGCCAAACTGGTGAAGGAGGAAGCCGATAAGTGCACCACTTGCTTTAAGCCTTTGTATGACTTTGACTGGGATGTGGAGAAAAAGCTGCACACCATTGCCACAAAACTCTATGGCGCTGACCATGTGGAGTACACCGTCAAGGCCAAAGCCCAGATCAAGCAGTTCGAAAAAATCGGGATTGACAAATTGCCAGTCTGTGTGGCCAAAACCCAGAAGTCCCTCTCTGACGACCAGTACAAGCTGGGCCGTCCAACGGGATTCACCGTGAAGATCAGGGAATTTGAGGTGGCCGCCGGTGCCGGATTTCTGATCCCGATCGCAGGTACGATCATGCGCATGCCCGGTCTGCCGTCACATCCGTCGGCCGAGAACATCGACATCGATAAGGACGGCAACATTTCCGGTCTTTTCTAGCAGGGATATTCCAGCCGCCCCGTTTCTTTAAGTCCGTGCCGCATTTAGTGAACATCCAGCCCGTGCCGCATATAGATCAGATGCTCCAGGGTTTTGAGGATCTCTTCCATGTATTCATTCACGGCCCGGACACTTCCCGGCAAGGTGTAGATCAGGGTCCCGGCCATCAATCCGGCAAGCCCCCTGCTCAGCAAGGCATTGGGTTTTTCGGCTCCGTACTTGACCCGTATCATCTCCATGATGCCCGGGATTTCCTTGTCCAGCATCGGCTCTACGGTTTCAACCGTGATGTCCCTCGGACCAATGCCCGTCCCACCGGTGGTGATGATTACGTCCACTTCATCGTATACGGTTCGTTCAATCAGCACCTTGAGGCTGGATGCATCATCGGGAATAACGGCATGGGTGACTTCGATCTTGCGGGGCTTGCCTTCGAAATGCTTGTTCAGGATCTCCACGATTCGCGGACCGCTGCGGTCTTCGTACTGGCCTTTGCTGGCCCGGTCGCTTAGCGTGATGACATGAAAGCGCAGAATCCTGGGGACGTAATCCAGGATGTCGCCCGACTTCAGGGACCCCTGGCGGATGACGCGGGCAAAAATTCCCTCCTTTGGCATCACACAATTGCCGACTTCCCGGAAAATCGCGCATGAGGTGCCGTGGCATTCCTTTCCGATCTGGGTGATCTCAAGTTCCACATTTTCCCCGACAAAACGGTCCAGGGGCGAGGTTTTCACAAGTTCAACCCCTTCGGTGGTGATGTTTTCGGCAAATTCACCGAAGGCGATCGACCTGCCGGCTTCCCTGCTGAACCGGTCAATGCTTTCCTTGCCCAGCAAGCTGACCTGCCGGTGCCATGCCCCGGCATGGGCATCCTCCATCACGCCCAGGTGGTTCAGGGTAATCTCCTCCACGGGTTTCTTGATGGTGCCTTTCTCTTTGGAAACGTTTACGCTTAGTATTTTGAGAGACATATGTGGGCTTGTTTTTATTTTTTGATTTTTTCGACCAATGTGATCCCATCAATCACCATTTTCTTGTCTACGGCCTTGCACATATCGTAAATGGTAAGCAGGGCCATGCTGACTGCTGCGAGGGCCTCCATTTCAACCCCGGTCTGCCCGTTGCATTTTACGGTGGAGGTGACCACTATGCCGCACACTTCGGCGGACTGGCCCTCGGTGGCGGGAACCGGCTGCGTGTTCACTTCCACACTGGTGATGGGCAAGGGATGGCAAAGCGGGATCAGCGAAGAGGTCTGCTTGGCAGCCTGGATGCCGGCAATTTCAGCCACTGTCAGCACGTCCCCTTTTTTTATCTGGTTTTCGGTAATGAGGGCAAGGGTTTCCGGCCTCAGGTGAATAAACCCACGGGCCGTCGCCGACCGTTTCTGTAAAGACTTGCCGCCCACATCCACCATGCGGGCCTTGCCGGATTCGTCTGTATGTGAAAATTTTTTCATAGATCTTATCCTCCGATGTTGTGAAAACAATTGGAGAGGTTGACCGTCCCCTTTTCGGGCTTCACCAGCAGCGCCATCTCCATGGCCTTTTTGATCCCCAGCTCCCGGATGTCAAATTCCAGATCGCTGAACAGACAGGGCTTCATTTTGCCGTTGCTGGTCAGCCGCAGGCGGTTGCAGTGGGTGCAGTCCCCGCCGCTGCCGCCCTGCACGATGCCAAAATGTCCTGTTTTCAGGTCCATTTCCGGGATAAACCTTCCCTCCAGACCGTTCTCCCGGCAGTAAAGGTCCACTTCTGCCGCATCCGACCTATTGGCGTCTTCCTTTACGACACAATTCACCTTGATGGGACTTAGCCCTGCCTCCCTGGCGGCTTCAATGCCCCGGAACACCTGCTTAATGTCACCGCCCCGCGTCACTTCGTGAAATTTTGTCGCATCCACCGTGTCGAGGCTTACATTGACACGGTGCAGTCCGGCCTTTGCCAGCGGGGCCGCAAATCTTTCCAGCAGAATGCCGTTGGTGGTCATCGCAATGTCTTTCACCCCGGGCACCGAAGCGATCATGGAAACCAGTTCCACGATGTCTTTCCTGACCAGGGGTTCTCCGCCGGTCAGCCGGATCTTGTTCACCCCGAGCGGCACGGCCACGGAAACCACGTCGCGTATCTCCTCATAGGTCATGATCTCCTCATGTTTGAGCATACACACCCCCTCCTCCGGCATGCAATACCGGCAGCGCAGGTTGCAGCGGTCGGTCACCGAGATCCGCAGGTAGTTAATATTCCTGTTATACTGGTCGAACATCTGCGAGGCTTCCTTTCTTTAATTCATAAACTCCCTGTCGGATGGACATGATGCCATCCGCAAGGCACATGGCGTGGATATGTGCCGATCCGTGGTATGAAACCGGCTCCACCTCCATGGATTGGTTGAATCGGACCGGGACGAACTCAAGGCGGTCGGCTTTTTTCCTCCTGAAGTCCACACCCATGGGCATTTTTAGTATAATTGGCCGGTGATCGCGACCCATTTTTGCATATAGCAGCGGTTTGACAAAGGTTTCAAAATTGATGAATGACGATACCGGGTTCCCGGGAAGTCCGAATATGACCTTATCGCCCGCCCGGCCAAAAACAGTCGGACGCCCCGGCTTTACAGCCACCTTCTGAAAAAGGATCTCCACCCCGTTCTTCTGCATGATGCGGGGCACGAAGTCAAACTCGCCCATCGACACGCCCCCGGTCAGGATCACCACGTCGTTTTCGGCAAGGGCCCGGGCGATGGCCAGTTCCGTGGCATCTTCGTCGTCCGGAACAATGCCCATATAGTTGGGCGTACAATGTGCAGCCTGCACCTGTGCCACGAGCTGAAAGCCATTGCTGTTGCGGATCTGTCCCGGTCCGGGTTGGTTTTCCGGTTCCACCAGCTCATCTCCGGTAGACAGGATGCCTACTCCTGGCTTTTTTGCGACCAGTGGATTCACGCAGCCTGTGGCAGCCAGGATCGCGATATGCTGGGGAAGTACCGGCATGCCTTTTTGCCAGACAAGGTCTCCTGTCTTTACATCTTCGGCCTTCCGGGCGATATTTACGGCCGTTTTTTCTCCGGTAAAACGGATTCGGCCGGGGCCTGTTTCTGCGGTTTGCTCCACCATGATCACCACGTCGGCCCCCTGCGGGATCATCGCACCGGTCATAATCCTGGTACATTGTCCGGGTCCGATTCCCATCGATGGCACTTGTCCAGCTGCAATCACCTCCAGCATCTCAAGTTCCATCTTCAGGTCCTCCCGGCGGCATGCATAGCCGTCCATGGCCGCTTTGTCAAAAGGAGGCATGTCAACATCTGAATAAACGTCTTCGGCCAGCACGCGGTTCAGGGCGTCTCCGAATGGAACACGCTCCGTTCCACATGCCTTTGCGGTGGACAACACAATATCGAGGGCCTTTTCGTAAGTAATCATTGTTTACAGGTCGATGACCTCATAGGTCTGATCCAGCAGGTTAATCGTCAGTAGTTTGTTTTGAAGGATTCCTTTCTTTTTCAGCAACACCTTCAGCGCCTCAGCCACCTGTATAGAGGCGGCAAGTGCAGGCGTAAAGGAGGGATTCCCCAACTGGGTTTCCATGCCTTTTTCCACCCCTTCGGGAAATAGCTTGTCCAGCGTGCGGTCTCCCGGCATAATCGTCGTTACCTGGGCATACCAGCCAGCAATGGCGGCAAACACCATCGGGATGGAAAGGGCTTCTGCAGCCTGCTGGAGGGTCCGCCTGGAAGAAACATTGTCAAGGGCGTCGCAGATAATGTCATGCCCCTTCAGAATCTCAACCGCATTTTCCGGATTCAGCCGCAAGTGTCGGACGCTCACCTTCACGTCGGGGTTGATCCTTTCAATATGTTTCCTGGCCTCTGGGGCCTTTGGCTGACCCAGGTTGTCCGGACGGGAAAGCAGCTGCCGGTTCAGGTTCGACGCTTCAAACACGTCCCCGTCTATTGCAGTAATATGCCCGATCCCGAGCCTTGCCAGCATCTCCAGGATATGCCCTCCGAGTCCGCCACAACCCACCACCGCCACGCGGAACTCGCGAAGCTGCAGGTTCTCATCGGGACTCAGCATGCTTTCATTTCGGATATATCTTTCCATCCTGGTTTCCATCCTGGAAATTTTGCACACGAAATTACAAAATTCCTGTGAATGTTTGGATTTGCCAGAATGTGCCTATTTTTGTTGGTATGTCATCGATGTTAAGGAACTGGAAGCTGGGGTTGTTTTTTATGTTTTTCAGCGGACTGGTGCTGCTGTTTATCATCGCCCCGTTGGCCGGGCTTTTTCTGAAGACCACCGCTGGGCAGTATACCGAAGCATTGGCTGATCCGGAGGTGGGGCGCAGTATCCGTCTGACCCTTTTCAGCTCGTTTTTGGGCACGGTCGTATTCGGACTTGCAGCCATTCCGCTGGCCTATATTCTGGCCCGGAAGGATTTTTTCCTGAAGGGGCTGGTCAACGGTTTGGTCGACCTGCCTGTGGTCATTCCGCATTCAGCTGCCGGTATTGCGATTCTGGGCGTGGTCAGCCGCGGCACATGGATGGGCAGGGCAGGGGAGGCCGCAGGCATCTCATTTGTCGGCGGTACGGCCGGAATTGTGCTGGCCATGGCATTCGTCAGCATCCCTTTTCTTATCAATGCGGCCCGGGACGGATTTGCCGCAGTGCCGGAAAAACTGGAAAAGGCCGCCCTGAACCTGGGCGCCTCTCCATGGAGGGTGTTCTTCACGATCTCCCTTCCCATGGCCAGGCGATCGGTACTGACCGGGCTGACCATGATGTGGGCCAGGGGGCTGAGTGAATTCGGGGCAGTGGTGATTATTGCCTACCATCCGATGGTGACACCGGTACTGATCTGGGAGCGGTTCGCGTCATTCGGACTGGCCTATGCGCGTCCGGTGGCGGCCATATTCGTGCTGGTGTGCCTGGTTGTTTTCATTGGCATGCGCCTGCTGTCACAAAAAAGCCTGCATGTTAGAAATTAAGAACATACACGTTTCGTTTCCGGGTTTTTCGCTGGAGGATATTTCTTTCCGCCTGGCAGGGGGAGATTACCTGGTGTTGCTCGGGGTGTCGGGAGCGGGGAAAACGGTGCTGCTGGAGGTGCTGGCCGGACTGCTGAAGCCGGGATCCGGACAGGTCTTGCTGAACGGAAAGGACATCACCCGGCAAAGGATACAGGAGCGGGGAATCGGACTGGTATACCAGGACCTTAGCCTGTTTCCCCATATGACGGTTTCGGAGAACATTGCCTATCCGCTGAAGAACCGAATCCATGGCCGTGACCGGATCAAAGCGGAAGTGATTTCCCTTGCGGGGCAGACCGGGATCCCACACTTGCTGGACCGTTACCCCGGTACCCTGTCAGGGGGTGAGGCCCAGCGTGTAGCCCTGGCACGCACCCTGGCTTCAAATCCGGAAGTGCTGTTGCTTGACGAGCCCCTGGCCAATCTGGACGTGAAACTGAAGGCTGAGCTGAGGAGTCTGCTGCGCCGCATACACAAATCCGGCAAAACCATGATCCACGTGACCCATGACTTCATGGAGGCTGCCACGCTGGCGACACGGGTGGCGGTAGTCGAAAAGGGGAGGTTGGTGCAATACGGTAACCCGGAAGAGGTATTCCGTCACCCGGCCACCGAATTTGTTGCCAGGTTCAGTGGCGTGAAAAACCTGTTCTCCTGCACACTTGCAGATGGACCGGCAATTGCAGACGGTAGCAATCAGTCTGTTTCACCTGCTGACGGCGCGGCCCCGTTGGCCGGCACCGGTTTAACCAAAGCGATAAGTACGAATGGGGTGGCGTTGTTTTTTGTCGGACAGGCCCGGGAAAAAAGCGGGTTTGTCATGGTGCCCCAGGAGGATATATTATTGTCTGGGGATAGGTTAGACAGTTCAGCGGTGAATCAGTTGCAAGGGATTGTGAAGGAAGTATACCTCAGCGGACAAGGCGTGGAGCTGGTGGTGGATGCCGGACTTGAGATGGTGGTCTCGGTAAGCCGTTCCTCGCGAGAGAAAC
>SLSG01000310.1 GCA_007130545.1 Bacteroidales bacterium
TCCCAACCCATCTGCCGACATACAAAGCATATTGCCCCAAAGGCCCGCCATCTTACTGAGCGGGCTGGTCGCGATTCTGGCGATATGCCTCGCGGGTGTGGCAATTGGACAGGAGCGGGACAGACCGGTATACCGGAACGTGATACAGGTGAGCGGATTGGTGGTCACCGGGGACAGTCTGGCACCCATCCCCTATACCACGGTTTGGGTCAAAAATACCAGGCGCGGGACAATTACCGATTATTACGGGTTTTTTTCCATTGCCGTGCACGAAAGGGATACCCTGAGGTTCTCTTCCGTGGGATTCCGGGACCATATCTTTGTCGTTCCAGACACCCTGACCCAGAATCGTTATTCGGCCGTGCAGGTTATGACACGCGATACCATCTACCTGGCAGAAACCCTGATCTACCCCTGGCCGACCAGGGAGCAATTTCGTCATGCTTTCATACATACGGAAATTCCTGACGATGACTATGACAGAGCCATGCGAAACCTGGCCAGGGCGGAAATGAAGGAAAGGCTCAGGCATTACCCGATGGACGGCAGCATGAATTTTCGCCACCTGATGAACCAGCAGGCCGACCGCATGTATTATGCCGGCCAGGCACCCCCGATGCGGATCTTTGACCCGCTGGCCTGGGGGCAATTTATACAGGCCTGGCGGGAAGGCCGGTTCAAACAAAGTGATTAGGCCATTTTGCAGTCTGCATTCACAATATTTATCCCTGCTTTAGGTTATATACCTAGTCCAGTAGCCTTTTGACCCAAATGCACCTGAAAAGAATCCTGATCCTTCCGGTTCTGCTGTTATTTCTGGGCCTGGCCGGCCAGGCCCAGCATGCCTACCTTGAAGGGTTTATCCGGGACAGTGAAGGCAATGCATTGGAATTCGTAAACCTGGCCGTAGAAGGCACCACGGTCGGCACCACTACCTCAGAGGCGGGTTTCTTCCGGTTCCGGGTGCCGGCATTTCAACGCCTCCGCATCAGCATTTCCTACCTGGGCTACGCCCCGGTGAGCATCCCGGTGACGATGGACCTGAACGAGGTGCGGCACCTGGACATTACGCTGGAGCCATCTGCCACCGACCTGCCCGATGTGGTGGTATCTGAACGCCAGGTACTTTCCACCGACATCACACGCATAGACCCAAGGCTGGTGTCACGCCTGCCGGGGCCCTCCGCCGGGGTCGAAGCACTGGTGAAAACATTGCCAGGGGTCTCCTCCACCACCGAACTTTCGGCACAATATTCCGTGCGGGGGGGGAATTTCGATGAAAACCTGATCTATGTGAACGGGATCGAGATCTACCGGCCGTTCCTTGTGCGCTCAGGGCAACAGGAAGGGCTTAGTTTCCTGAATTCAGACCTGATTTCGTCCATCAGTTTCTCCGCTGGCGGGTTTGATGCCAAATACGGTGACAAAATGGCATCGGTGCTCGACATACAATACAAAACGCCGGAGAAGTTCGGAGGATCCTTTTCCATGAGCCTCCTGGAAGGCTCGGTGCATCTGGAAGGACTGTCATCGAATGAACGCTTTTCATACCTCGTCGGACTGCGGCACAAGTCAAACCAATACCTGCTGGGCACCCTGGATGCCCAGGGCGATTACCGCCCGTCGTTCTCTGACTTCCAGGCCCTGCTAACCTACGAGCTGAACGAACGCGCCACATTGAGCCTGCTCGGAAACTACAGCCACAACCGCTACCTCTTTGAACCGGAGGTTCAGCGCACCCGCTTCGGAACGGTGACGGACGTGCGCGAGCTCACGGTGTTTTTTGCCGGACAGGAAGTGGACCAGTTCGTCACGGCAATGGGGGCGGTTTCCCTGAATCTCCATCCGACGGAAAATCTGAAGCTGGATTTTATCTCTACGGTTTTTCAGTCGGATGAGAATGAAAACTTCGATATTATCGGTCAATACTGGCTGCAGCGGGTGGAGACCGATTTTGCACAAGACGATTTCGGCCAGCCGACCGGAGAGGCTCTGGGCATCGGGACCTTTCACAACCATGCCCGCAATTACCTCAATGCCATTGTCTGGAACCTCGAGCACAAGGGGAAGCTGACGGGCAAGGACCGTGTGTTGAACTGGGGGGTGAAGTTCCAGCACGAGGACATTTTCGACCGGCTGGTGGAATGGAGCATGGTCGATTCATCGGGCTATGCGGTGCCCCGGCAGGCGGATGCCATCCTGTTGCGCGATACCTTGAATGCCCGCATCCAGCTTAAGTCCAACAGGCTGTCTGGATTCGTTCAGAACACCTGGGAGCTGGAAGCAGACCACGGCAGGTTCGCGCTGACCGCAGGGGTGCGTGCCAATTACTGGGACTATAACGGGCAGTTTTTGGTGAGTCCGAGAACCAACATCCTTTATAAACCGTATTGGGCGCACAGGTGGGCCTTCCGGGCAGCTGCGGGATTTTTCCACCAACCCCCGTTCTACAGAGAGTTACGTGATTTCCAGGGGCAACTGAATGAAAACATCCGGGCACAGGAATCCATTCATTTTGTGCTGGGTTCGGAATACAATTTCCTGGCGTGGGACAGGCCTTTCAAGTACACCACCGAAGTATACTACAAGCACCTTCGCCACCTGATCCCCTACGAACTGGACAATGTAAGGATCAGGTATTATGCCGACAACCTGGCCAATGGCTATGCCACGGGGCTGGATCTGAAGCTGCACGGGGAATTCGTGCCCGGGGTGGATTCATGGATCAGCCTGTCCCTGATGTCGACCCGGGAGAAAATTGAGGGCGCCATGTATACGGACGCGGACGGCAACACCTGGCCAGCAGGGTATATTCCGAGGCCGACGGACCAGCGGTTCAATTTTTCCATGTTCTTTCAGGACTTCCTTCCGCGAAACCCCAGTTACAAAGTCCAGCTTGGCTTTATTTTCGGAAGCGGCCTGCCCTTCGGACCCCCGACCTATGAAAGGCAGCTCGACACGCTGCGTATGCCCTCCTACAAGCGGGTAGATATCGGTTTCTCCAAGGAGCTGATCGGCGCGGGCACGGAGTTCAGGGAGAACAGCCCCTTCAGGCATTTCCAGTCGATGTGGATCACGGCGGAAGTATTCAACCTGCTGGAAATAAACAACACCATATCCTATATGTGGATCAAGGACGTGGAGAACCGCCTGTTCGCCATCCCAAACTACCTTACACGCCGGCTGATCAACATCAAGCTGGTGGCACAGTTCTAGCCGCGTCCGGTTTGGCAGATTTCCGGTCTGGCAGATTTCCGGCCCGGCAACATGCACTCCCTGCCTTTTTGTCACACCCCCATCCGACGAAAATGTCATAATTGCCCCAAAAGCGGGTCATTGAGCCATTGGCACAATCATTGAAACAAAAATGAAAAAAGATTGAACCAATAATTAGTAAACAATATAAGAAATGGGCAAAATAATCGGAATTGACTTAGGAACAACCAATTCATGTGTGGCGGTAATGGAAGGGAACGAACCCGTGGTGATCCCCAATAGCGAGGGACGGCGCACGACCCCGTCGATCGTCGCGTTTACCGAAAACGGGGAGCGCAAGGTGGGTGATCCGGCCAAAAGGCAGGCCATCATCAACCCGACAAAGACGATCTATTCCATCAAGCGGCTGATGGGTGAAACCTATGACACATCCGTGAAGGAGCGTGAAAGGGTCACCTATCTCGTGGAAAAAGGCGACAACAATACCCCCCGCGTTAAAATTGATGACCGGAACTATACGCCGCAGGAGATTTCTGCCATGGTACTGCAGAAAATGAAGAAAACCGCCGAGGACTACCTGGGGCAGGAAGTGCATGAAGCAGTGATCACCGTGCCGGCCTATTTCAATGACAGCCAGCGGCAGGCCACCAAGGAAGCCGGGGAGATAGCCGGACTAAAGGTTCGGCGCATCATCAACGAGCCTACGGCCGCATCCCTTGCTTACGGCCTGGACAAAAAGGACAGGGATATAAGGATCGCCGTATTCGACCTTGGAGGCGGGACCTTTGACATCTCCATCCTGGAGCTGGGCGACGGCGTATTTGAGGTTAAATCCACCCATGGGGACACCCACCTGGGTGGGGATGATTTTGACGATGCCATCATCAACTGGCTGGCCGATGAGTTTAAAAAGGACGAGGGCATTGACCTGCGCAAGGATCCCATGGCACTGCAGCGCCTGAAAGAGGCAGCAGAGAAAGCCAAGATCGAGCTTTCCAGCTCTACCAGCACGGAGATCAATCTACCCTATATCATGCCGGTTGACGGGATCCCGAAACACCTGGTGCGGACCCTTACCCGCAGCCAGTTTGAACAATTGTGCGATAAACTCATCCAGGCCACCCTGGAGCCTTGCAAAAAGGCCCTCAAAGATGCCGGCATCAAACCCTCAGACATTGACGAGGTTATCCTGGTAGGCGGATCCACGCGTATTCCGGCCATACAGGAACTGGTGGAGAAATTTTTTGGCAAGAAACCCTCCAAGGGGGTGAATCCCGATGAGGTTGTTGCCATTGGTGCCGCCATACAGGGCGCCGTACTGACCGGGGAGATCAAGGACGTACTGCTATTGGACGTCACACCCCTTTCACTTGGCATTGAAACCCTGGGCGGGGTAATGACCAAACTGATCGAGGCCAATGCGACCATCCCCACCAAGAAAATGGAAACCTTCTCCACGGCTGCAGACAGCCAGACCTCCGTGGAGATTCATATCCTGCAGGGTGAAAGGCCAATGGCAAAGGACAACCGGACAATCGGACGGTTCCACCTGGACGGCCTGCCGCCTGCACCGAGGGGAGTCCCGCAGATCGAAGTCGCCTTCGACATAGATGCCAATGGGATCCTGCATGTATCGGCCAAGGACAAGGCCACCGGGAAATCCCAGCAGATTCGCATCGAAGCTTCTTCCGGACTTACCGAGGAGGAAATCAAGAAAATGAAGACGGAGGCAGAGGCCAATGCCGAGAAGGACAAAAAACTCAAGGAGGAGATCGAAAAGATCAATGCCGCAGACACCATGGTCTTCCAGACCGAAAAACAAATCCAGGAGTTCGGCGACAAGCTGCCGGCCGATAAGAAGGAGCCCATTGAGAAGGCCCTGGCCGAGCTGAAGGAAGCCCATAAGAACAAGGACCTGGCTGCCATTGACACCTCCATGGCCGCATTGAACACCGCCTGGCAAGCCGCCAGCGCAGAAATGTACCAGGCATCCCAGGCCGGTGGCCAGGAAGGAGCGCCCGGACAGGATCAGGGACCATCAGGTGACCAGAAAGGAAAGGATAACAAGGGCGACGGAGATGTCACTGATGTGGATTTCGAAGAAGTGAAGTAGCGGCAGCCAGTGCCTTTTCGTAATCGGGATATTCTCCAAGGTCACGCACCAGTTCGACATACCGGACCATGTCGAACTGGTCGACAATGATGATGCCTCTGGCAAGCAGCCGGAGTTCCTCGATCAAAAATCCGTACTTAATTCCAAAATCGGTCAGACGGTGGTCTGAAACCGTTTCGATTTTGTCGATGGCCTCGGCCGCACGAAAGCGTTTCAAGGCAAAAGGAAGGTCGCAGGTGATTGTGATTACCTGAACCTGGCCCAGATTGGATGCTTCCAGGTTAAACCGTCTGCATTGTTCTGCACATACGTCGGTATCTATGCTGGGGGATGAGGAGATGATCCGGACTTTTCCGGCAAAATCGCTCAGCCGCATGGGGGAAAGATCTGGCCGCACGGCCATGAAATTCTTTGCGTTGGTCCCGGGCTTCACCAGTTTACCCACAAGGGTTACGGGCTTCCCCCCCATCGTCACCAGATTGGTATTTCTCTTCATCGGCCTGCTGGTTCTTTTTGATTGTTTTCAAAAAAAACAAGTTCAGGGGAGGAATGTTTAATTCCGCCGCATTTTTGGAACAAATAGTTTTGCCCGGCAATACCTACTTTCTGTCGAAGAAGGGGTTCTTTGAGCTGGCACTCATCGGGATGCCGTAGATGATCTTAACGTGTTCCCCGAGCAGTCCCATTTTCATTGCAGCATAACCAGCCGTGTACATGATGCGGTTATCCACGCGGTGATCCATTGCCACAGCCACCGCAGAGCCGATGGCTATCCCAAGGTCTCCGGTATTGAATGCACAGGGCACATCGGGATACTCGTTCTTGTGCGCACAGTCCTGAAACCCGCACAGTCCGCAAAGCTTCAGGGACAAGGATTTGATGCTGGTACCCATCAATACAAGCACTTCGGCTGATTGGAGCACATTCCGGGCATCCCGGGTAAAGATCTTGTTGTCCTCCTGCTCCCCGATCTCATTCATCACCCGGGCCAACTCATGCACATCATTGCCAGTCAAAATGGCCATGGACAAGGTACTTAATCCTCTGGCTTTGGGCGCGGTGCGTGCAGCCACCAGCATCTTTTTTGCCACATCGACCAGGCTGTCCTGGATCACTTCGGTCTCGGTAATAATGGCCATGGGAAAAATTTCCTGTGTTTTAAGAAAGGTCCGTAAATTTTGACAAGCTCTCAATAAAAGCAAGCGGCACAACCTCCTGCCTGTCGGGATCCTGGTGTTTGGCCACGATGACCTCTACCCTGGCTTTTCCGGGGATCTTTCCCTGCCGGGGATCCAGGTCGCTTCGATGCAAGACCAGGACCACATCGGAGAGTTCAGCAAGGAAGTGCGGGAGGTCTTTCAATTCAGGGCGCGGGGTGGATCCAAAGCCGGGAAACATGCTGGGCATCTGGGAAAAAAGCAGGACCGGGATATTCAGTTCGCGCGCAATCTCCTTGATCAGCTTCACAATGTCGCTGAGCTCCTCAATTCTTGAATTTGTTCCCATCCGACTGTGATTCAGCAATTCAAGGTAGTCCACAATGATCAGGTCCACCTCATGCCTTGCCTTTAGCTGGCGGCACTTGCCGACCAATTCCTCAGCACCCAGTCCGGGGGTATCATCCAAAAAGATTCTGGCTTTGGCGATCCCGTTCACAAGGGAGTGCATATGGTCCTTTTCACTTGCTTTCAGCTTGCCGGCTTGAAGCTTTTCAACCGACATGCCGGTTTCGCTCTCCAGCAGCCTGGAAGTCATTTTCCGGCTGGAACGCTCAGCAGAAAAAATGGCCACCGCATAATTGTTGCGAACGGCCATATTGTTGGCAACGGACAATAAAAAAGCGGTCTTGCCCATGCCGGGCTTCACCGCAATCGTAGTCAGTTGTCCTTTTTGAAATCCGCCTATTGCTTCATCGAGCGCCCTGAATCCTGTGGATAAACCAATCAGTGAGGGAATTTGTCCGATTTCTGTTTTCAGTGTTTCGTTTACCAGCTCGCGGATGCTGGTAAACGAAAACACCTCTGGCTGCTCTGTGACTTCTAATGTGTTTTGCTCCATGATCGTCCGTTATTGTTTAAACACCGTTTTTCCAAATATAGGAAAAAATCCAGGTAAAAACTGTTAAAAAAATATTATTGAACCAATTCATGTTTTTTATGTTTAACACTTGAATCAGGATTTTAAACAGGAAACATGACCCGCTATTCCATCAACGATCTTGAAAAGATCACCGGCATCAAAGCCCATACCATTCGTATGTGGGAAAAGAGGTACCAGGTCATCAACCCGGAGAGGACAGATACCAACATACGCTATTATTTTGACAGTGATCTGAAAAAGTTGTTGAACGTCAGCACGCTGAACAGGCATGGGATCA
>SLSG01000116.1 GCA_007130545.1 Bacteroidales bacterium
CGAACAGGATGACCGTCATCAGGGCAGTGCTTACGGTCAGGCTCAGGGCCAGTGACGGGGAGAAAAAGAAGCTGTACGACAACAGTATGCCCGAGCAAACCAGACCGTTAATCATTCCCACACTCAATTCCTTGAACAGCTTGTGCAGGATACCGCCTGTCAGGGAATGGTTTGCCAGTCCCTTAACGATCAAGGCAGAAGACTGTACACCGACATTCCCTCCCATGGCAGCAATCAGTGGCATAAAAAAGGCCATTTCCGGGTTGATGCTGATCTGGTCTTCATAGTTGGCGATGACCCGGGATCCGATGATCCCCCCAAAAAGGGCTACGACCAGCCAAAACAAGCGCCCCCGGGTGATTTCCCAGATCCTGTCGGAGGACTCAATGTCCTGGCTAATCCCCGAGAGAAGCTGGTAGTCACGTTCCGCCTCCTCCTTTATGAAGTCCACCACGTCATCAATGGTGATGCGGCCGATCAGCCGGCCAAGTTCATCTACTACCGGCAGCACAACCAGGTCATACTTGTTCATAATCTGGGCCACTTCCTCCCCTTTCTGGGTGGCTTTGACCGAGATGATGTCAGGGGTGTACAGCTCGGAAATTTTCTGCCGGGGAGAGGCGATCAGCAGTTTCTCCAGTGATAGCAGTCCGATCAGCACATTGTCATCGTCCACCACATAAACCGTGTATACATTCTCCACATCTTCCGCCTGCCGGCGCATCTCCCGTATGCAGGTCACCACAAGCCAGCTGTGGTTGACCTTCACCAGCTCCTTGCCCATCAGACCACCGGCCGTGGTGGTAGGGTATACCAGCAGATCGGCGATATCCTGGGCCTGCTGCCTGTCCTCCACATGGGCCAGGATCTCCCCGCGCATCTCGTCAGGCAGCTCATTGATCAGGTCGGCCGCATCATCCGAGTCGAGGTTGTCAATAAAATCATGTGCAATCTCCTGGGTGGAAAAGGACGACAAAAATCTTTCCCTGACGTCCTCCTCCAGCTCCATCAGGACGGCGGCTGCCTCTTCCTTTTCGATCAGGGTATAAAGATACTTTGCTTCCTCCAGGCTCAGCTCGTCTATGATCTCCGCAATATCTGCCGGGTACAAATCTTCCAGCTCCCTGAGCAAATAATCACGCTGCTGCTCATGGATGGCTTCCCGGATCCGGTCGAGCATTTCTTTTTTTGTTTCTGCCTTCATACAGGTAGATGGTTAAAGCCACGCTGAGATCAGGCCGGCTTGTCAAACGAAAGCATACTATGCGCAGTACTGACCTCCACAAATGAGGGTCCGGCTTTTTTGCCAAAGTTCCCAGCCAGCACGCAGACCAGGTCAGACGGATCGATCTCGCCCAGCTTGATAAGCCGGGTCAGGGTAGCCTGGGTGAATTCCTTCTTGGAGGTCTCAACCTCCATGAAGTCCGGGAATACCCCGTAGTTCAGCGCCAGGTCACGCATGACCCGCTTGTCGTAACATTGCGCATAAATGGGTGTCCTGCCGCGGAATGCGGAAAGGTACCTGGCGGTCTTTCCCGTATCGGTATCGGTGATGATGGCCCTGGTATTGAGGCGCTGTATGGAGCGGACCGCCGTTTTGGACAGGAACACCGAGAC
The DNA here is from genome assembly GCA_007130545.1 of Bacteroidales bacterium. Lineage (GTDB taxonomy): Bacteria > Bacteroidota > Bacteroidia > Bacteroidales > UBA7960 > SLSG01. Next base: position 1,618 of record SLSG01000116.1, read on the forward strand.
CTGGTTGTCGTGTGGCATGACCTTGGTATCGAGGCTGAAGGTCTTACCCTTTTCAGCCTCCCGGGCAGTCTTTGTCATGATCTGGACGGCCTCCACGGGATAGGCCCCGAATGCCGTTTCCCCGCTGAGCATGATGGCATCGGTACCAGAGAACACGGAGTTGGCAATGTCGCTCACCTCTGCGCGTGTCGGCCGGGGGTTGCGGATCATGCTGTGCAGCATCTGGGTGGCGATGATTACAGCTTTTTTCCGGCGGATGCACATCTTGATCAGCCGGGACTGGATCACCGGGATCTGTTCGGCAGGTACTTCAATGGCCAGGTCGCCACGGGCCACCATGATGCCGTACACATGGTCAAGGATTTCATCGATGTTGTCAACGCCTTCCTGGTTCTCAATCTTGGCGATGATCTTAATCGGACTGTTATGCTCGTCCAGAATGCGCTGTATGGCCAGCACATCCTCCTTATTGCGGACAAAGGAGTGGGCAATGAAGTTCACCTGTTGTTTGATGCCGAAGTCAATATACTCCAGGTCCTTTTCATTCAGGGAAGGCAGGTCCACCCGGGTGCCGGGAAGGTTAACGCTTTTCCTTGGCTTGATCATACCGGAGTTGTTCACACGGCAGATCAACACATCCCCGTCTTTTTCCTCCACGACCATTTCGATGTCCCCATCGTCGATCATGATCTTTTTCCCGGGCCCCAGGTGCGCAACGAATCCGGAATAATTCACGGAGATACAAGCGGGCGATGAAGGGACCCCGGGATTGCCCATTAACCGTATCAACTGCCCTTTTTCCACCGGGATATCCTCCTCCCCGTCACAGGTACGGATCTCGGGTCCTTTTGTATCCAGCATGATCGGCACCTTAAAGGTAACCTTCCTAAGGTTCTCCATTACCCTGAGTGTCTGCTCCGGACTCTGATGGGCGGTATTGACCCTGACCACATCCATTCCGGCATCGTACATGGCACTGAGGAACTCCGGTTCACAATACTTATCGCTGATCGTAGCTACGATCTTTGTCAGTTTTTTCATGGGAGCTGTTTTACCACAAACAAAAATACTGTTTTGCTTCGACTTCTGTGCTTCCCAAAATGTTTAAATTTACGGCAATGATCATTAGAATGTATTTCATGAAATTTTTTATCAGACAATATACAAAGGTGTTCGCGGTTTGGGCGCTGGCCGCATTGATGTTTAACCAGGTTGCTGCACAGAGTTTTTTCCGGACCGGTGCGGATGGTTATGTAAGTGCGGAAGCCTTGCCCGGCATCCTCCTGGCAGGCGGGGCCAGTGACAATAATGATGCGATGCGCTGGTTCCTGGAACGGGCCGGTGGCGGGGATATTGTGGTGATCAGGGCCTCCGGATCAGGCACTTACAACAACTACCTGTACAGCAGCCTGGGCGTACCGGTTAATTCCGTGACCACCATCGTGATCCCCGACCGCGCGGCAGCCAACAGCCAGGAAGTTTATGAGGTCATGAAGGAAGCCGAAGCGGTGTTCATTGCCGGGGGCAACCAGTGGAACTACATCAACCACTGGAAGAACACCCTGGTGCATGATGCCCTGAACTACCTCATCCATGAGAAGCAGGTCCCCATTGGCGGGACGAGTGCCGGACTGGCCGTGCTGGGAGAAGTGGTGTACTCGGCCCAAAACAATACGGTGTGGTCGTCCGAAGCCCTGGGAAACCCTTACCATTTCAGGGTCACCCTCGAAAGAGAATTTCTGGGCATCCCGTTTCTTGAGCATGTGGTTACCGACTCGCATTACAACCGGGCAGAAAGCGACGGCATGACCCGGGAAGGCCGGCATGTGGCCTTTATGGCGCGTATGGTGTCTGACTGGGACATGCCGGCACGGGGAATAGGGATTAATGAGTTTACGGCCGTGGGAGTGGATGAAGTCGGACTGGCAAGGGTGTTTGGAAGCCCGGACCATGACGATTATGCCTACTTCATCGACTCCCGTGGAAACGTCCCCGAGGTCTGTGCAGACGGGGAGCCGCTGACGTGGGACCATGACGGGGAGGCCTTGCTGGTTTACCAGGTTCCGGGCAACCGCGAAGGCAGCCATACTTTTGACCTTGCCGGCTGGGAAACCGGCCACGGGGGTACCTGGTCGCATTGGTATGTCAGGGAAGGGGTTTTGTATTTCGGACCCACTGCCGGGACCAGGGAGGTGGCGTTCAGGGTGCTGCATGGCATCAATGAGGCCCCGATTGATGGGGCGCTGGTCAGCCTGGAAGGCAGCGGAGAGAACACCACCGACAGCGAAGGACTGGCCGTATTCAGCGATATAGAGCCGGGAGAGACTTTGTATTACCAGGTTTCCAGGCAAGGATTCCTCGGGGAGACGGGGGAGCTGACAATCGGAGACGAAAATATTTCCCATACCGTATTCCTCTATCCGGGAGATGCCACTTCTTCCGGGACAGCTCCCGGGGAGGAAATCAGCATACGGGTCGGTCCCAATCCTGCCTCTGGCAGGTTTTACCTGGAAACTGGTCCGGGCATGGACATCCTGCAGGTCCGACTAATAGACGCCCTGGGCTCACAGGTCCTCTGGCAGAAACCCGGTGCGCTTGCGCCTGGCCGGAACTGGTACGATGTTTCAGACTTGAGTCCGGGATTTTACATGGTGGTGGCAATCACCTCCTCGGCCCGTTACAGCCTGCCGCTGCTGCTCGTACAATAGTACAATAAGGGAAGGGGGAAGGCGATCGGATAAATGCACCGAAGGGATTCTGCGGGCCATTCCTATCGTAGTTCCCTTATAAATTATTCGTACCGCAGGGATTCGATCGGGTCCAGTTTGGCCGCCTTTGCTGCCGGGTAATACCCCGCCACCAATCCGACTCCGAAGCAAAGCAGTACACCGGATATCACCCAGACCCAGGGGATGATAAAATGGCTTCCGATGAGGAGGGACAACACATTGCCCACCAGGATGCCGAGGACAATCCCAAGCACCCCCCCAAGCTGACATATAATGATTGCCTCTGACAGGAATTGATGCTTTATCACCCTTCGGGTGGCCCCCAGCGCTTTCCGGATTCCTATTTCCTGGGTCCGCTCCGTTACCGATACCAGCATAATGTTCATCAATCCGATGGCCGCACCCCCCAGCGTGATCAATCCGATGATCGTCGCAGCCAGGGTGACAAAGCGCATGTTTTCGATCAGCGCCTCAGCAATGTTGTCGCTTTTTGCGGTATCAAAATTGTTCGGGTCCCCGGCCCGCAGTCCCCGGATCACCCTGAACAGTCCGGTGGCCTCCCCGACCCCCAGGTCAAGGTCCTCTATCCGATGTGTACTTACCGTAATGGTATAGTTCATCGTGGGACGGGAAAAATCTCTCCTGGCAGTCATCAGCGGGATGACACATCGCATATCGTCAGACATCCCGAACGAGGCACCTTTTTCCCTGAGCACCCCAATCACTTCATAACGGTTTTTCCCGACGTTCACATAGGCGCCCAGCGGATCTTCAGTGCCCGGGAACAAGGTATTTGCCACGTCGCTTCCAAGGATGACTACCGGGGCGCCGAATTGCAGCTCGGCAGGTGAAAAGATCCTGCCGGATCCCAGCTCATTGCCGCTGGCGATCAGGTAGTTTTCGTCGCTGCCCATGACACTGACCGTCGGATTGGTTTCCAGGGAACGGTACCTCACGATGGTATTTCCTGTGCCCATATAAGAAACGGAAACGTGGGCAGGGAAGTCAAACCTTTCCTTAAAGGCCATGGCTTCCTCGAATGTGATGCGGCGGTAGACCTGGGATTGACCCGGGCCGGAGAAAACCACGCGCATGTCCCGGTTCCGTATGGTGAAACTGTTGGCTCCCAGCATGGCAAAATTTTCGCTGATGGATGCTTTGATGGAGTCAATTGCAGTCAGGATTCCTACCAGGGCCATGATGCCGATGGCTATGATCAGCACCGTAAGCGAAGCCCTTAACATATGGGTTCGGATCGATCCCAGGGAAATTTTCAGGTTTTCAATAAAGACGGTCCACCTTGACAGCATGGCTTTATTATTTAAACGTTAAAGTTTGCTGCCAAAGGCCAGATCGCCTGCATCACCGAGTCCGGGTACGATGTAGGCCTGCGCCGTCAGTTCATCATCCACGGCCCCTACCCACAGCGAATAGCTGTCACGGGCCAGGTTCTTTTTCAGGAATTCAATGCCCTGCACACTGGCCAGTGCGGATACAAAGTGGGTATGCCTTGGTTCGCCTTTCCTTCTCAACTCTTTGTAGGAAAGCACCATTGATGAGCCGGTGGCCAGCATGGGGTCACTTAGGATCAGGATCTTATCGTTTATTTCCGGACTGGAGGTATATTCAACCTGTATGTCGAACCGGCCATTTTTGTGGTGCTTCCTGAAGGCGGATATAAAGGCGTTCTCCGCACTGTCAAAAAACCGGAGAATGCCCTGGTGCATGGGGAGGCCGGCACGAAGGATTGTGGCAATGACCGGCTGCTGTTTGAGCACCATGCAACAGGCTGTCCCAAGACTGGTGATCACTTCTTTTTCCTCCCACTCAAGGGTCTTGCTGATCTCATAAGCAAAGATCTCTCCGACCCGTTCCATGTTCTGACGGAACCGCAAGCTGTCTTTTTGGATCTCCACATCGCGCATTTCTGCCAGGTACTGGTTGAGGAGTGAACCATTCTTCCCGAGATTGTTCATCGTTATGGATTGTTTTAGCCCTTGCCAGCCATCCGCTTCCTGAGCCAGAGGTAGGCGTCTGAAATTGGCTTCAGCATTCCGGGCATACGGTTAATTCTCAACTGCAAAAATACGCATTCTTTTGATCCGAAGCCACGATAAAATCTGGCCAGGTTGGGGTCGGATGATCCTTCAAAGTCCAACACCAATTCCCTTCCGGCATGATCCCGGATAAAAGCATCCACCAGTTTGAACATGGCCCCGTTTTGCCTTGCTTCCGGCACGGAACCGGAAAAAAGGAAGACCACCTTGTGGTGGCTGCGGTAAAACACAATGCCGCCACAAAAACTATTCTTGTCAGAATAGGCCGAATACAGTGCGACCTGTCCCTTATGCATTCCCGAATAAATCAGGTGTTTAAGCGCCATGTATTCCTTTTCGGAAAACGGATCCCTTTTCCTTCTGCTGCGGAATGCTGCGATCACTTCCTCCGGCCGGCCATGGGCTGCGACAAACACACCACGATTGTCGGACTTTTTCAAATTCCGCAAGGCATTTTCAGAATACCTTTTTTTAATATCATCGTAGGATGGGATCAGGTCAAGTTCGTAAGTGATTCTTTTTTCCTGTACCACGCCCTCCATGGAAGGAACCTTGTTGAAAGTATTCATCGGGATGTCTGCATACCGGAATTGGCCGGGTATGGAAGAGATGAACCTGCGGGTAAGGTCTTCTGCCACGCTGTGGGTGGAGAAAATGCCCAGCTGTTGAACAAAAGCCGGCTGGTAAACATAGTGCATCCCAAGCTTTTTTCTGTAAGGCAGGGGCATGACCGCAAGGTAGTCCCCCTCCACGAGTCCGCCCCAGGGGCGGGCCATCATGTCCAGGTACCAGGAATAGGCGTAGAAAATCCCGTTTGGGGCTTTGTCTATGCAGGCATCCCATTTTTCCATGTCAATCTCATGATGATCCAAATACCTGATCATGATGTCTTTTCGTTTTGTTTGACGGCAAACTCAAGCAGCTCCCGATAAATGTTTCTCCAGCCCTTCCAATGGCCGGTATCGCTCAGGGAGTCATTGTGCCAGAGGCTGACAAAAGTACCATTCACCTGTTTGACCTGCTGAATGAGTTCTTTGATCTGCGCCCATGCCTCTTCCGGTCCCAGCCCCATATAATCCCTCAAAGTCCCGTCCATCACCGCCAAGGGGAAAACCTTAAGCTTGGTATCTGCCTCTTTCTCCAGGTCATAGAAAAAGAAAGGGGTGCATGTTCCGGCCCGGAAACCCGGCCTGGATGCAAAGCCCATGCTGAAGTCATTGCTGATATTGTTCCGAATAAGTTCCTGGTAAGTGCGGGGGAGATGCAGCTTCAGGTAATGCTGCCGGCTGAAGC
>SLSG01000040.1 GCA_007130545.1 Bacteroidales bacterium
AGTATTCCATCATGGTCAAAAAGTCGGCCAGAATCTGGGTCGGATGGAACTCATTGGTGAGTCCGTTCCATACCGGCACCCCGGAATAGGCGGCCAGCTCCTCCACAGTGGCCTGTGCAAATCCACGGTATTCAATACCGTCATACATGCGGCCCAGTACCCTGGCAGTATCCTTCATGGATTCCTTCTTGCCAATCTGGCTCCCGGTGGGGCCGAGGTAGGTGACTTGTGCGCCCTGGTCAAAGGCAGCCACCTCAAAGGCACAGCGCGTGCGGGTACTGTCCTTTTCAAAAATCAGCGCAATGTTCTTCCCTTTCAGTCGGGGCTGCTCCGTGCCCGCATACTTCGCCTTTTTCAGGTCTACCGAAAGGTCCAGCAAAAACTTGATCTCCTGCGGAGTAAAATCCAGCAGTTTGACAAAACTTCTGTTTCTTAGATTAAATGCCATTTTTTTTATCGTTTAAGGGTTATTGGTTATTGGTTGTTGGTTATTGGTTATTGGTTGTTGGTTGTTGGGTGTTGGCTTTTGGCTTTTGGCGGTTGGCTGTTGGGTGTTGGCTTTTGGCTTTTGGCTTTTGGCGATTGGCTGTTGGCGGTTGGCTTTTGGCTAATAGCTAATGTCCAATAGCCAATGTCCAATAGCCAATGTCTAATGTCCAATAGCTAATGTCCAATAACGGTTCCCTTGCCTTCGACTCCGAGTTGTTCGGCCTGGGTGATGATGGCTTCTTTTCCACCGTTGTCAACAAATTCCAGGCAGGCCTCCACCTTGGGGGCCATGCTTCCCTTGGCGAATTGTCCGTCTGCAAGGTGTTTTTTCATCTCTTCCACGGTCACCCTTTCCAATTTCATTTCGCCGGGTTTGTGGAAATTGATGTAGGCATTCGGCACGTCTGTCAGGATGCAGAACTCATCCGCCCGGATCTTGTTTGCAAGCAATGAGGATGCCAGGTCCTTGTCGATAACGGCATCTATGCCGACCATCTTCCCCTGCTCATCCACATAGGCCGGGATTCCACCTCCTCCCACTGTAATGACAATGCTTCCTTCGCGTGCAAGCTTTTCGACGGCCTGCCAGTTCGGTATTTCAAGGGGCCTTGGAGATGCCACGACCCTCCTCCAGCCACGCTTTCGCGGGTCCTCATGGAATACCCAGTCGGGGTGCAGGGACTTCAGCTCCTCCACTTCCTCGGAGGAATAAAAGGGTCCCACGGGTTTTGTCGGATTTTTGAAGGCCGGGTCTTGTTTGTCGACCATGACCTGGGTGACCAGGGTAACAATATTTCTCTCCATCCCATGTTCGGCGAGCACGTTCCGGAGTTGCTGCTCTATCATGAACCCGATGGAGCCCTGGGTCTCCGCCACACAAAAATCAATTGGCTGGGTAGGAAGACCATATATCCTTTTTCCCGCCTCGTGCTGCAAGAGTACATTCCCGACCTGTGGTCCGTTCCCGTGCCCGATCACCAGGTCGTACCCGCTTTTCAAAAGCGGCACCAAATGCTGACAGGTTTCGTACACATTTTTTTCCTGCTCCTCAATGGTCCCGATCTGGTCCCCCCTAAGCAGTGCATTCCCGCCAAATGCAATAACCGATAGTTTCTTCATAATTGGATTTTTTAAATGCCATGATTGAAAACCCCGAAAAAAAATAGCCTTTGGAACACCCTTTGCGGCCATTCATGCAACATTCAACCAAGTATGCCGGCCGTGGGCCGGCAACAAGCCCAGCAACCTAATTCGGTATGCCCGACAAGGCCTGAAAGAAAGCCGCAATCCAACGCGCAAGGGATCTCACTAAGGCTAATAAATTTTAAATTAAGGACTTGTGTTTCTTACTGCAAAACTAAAAAATTTTGCCAATATCCCAAAAATAAAAAATACCGGAGCACCTGTCCTTTCATATGACACCAGGAGATGGATAAAGACCAGCATGGTTTTTATTCCGTCCTGAATAAACTCCGGTAAAACACAAGGAGGTAAATGATAAAAGGCGAGTACATGTTGAGCAGCAAGGCCCCGATAAAACCGGTCCCGTAAACAAAAAGGATGGAAAAGGCAAGAAAGACCATATTGTAGCGTATGGCCAGAAAAATGGCCCTGGACCGTTTCAGGTCCATTCTGGCATTTTCGGTCCGCTCCCTGGAGAAAACCAGCAGGAAGAACCCGGCCAGGTAACAAAGCATGATCAGTTCATCGGCGAAGTTGGTTTGGAACGTTACAAAGAATTTGGTCTCAAAAAAAGAGGACAGCACGGCAAAGACCGGCATCCGGAACCTGAAGTCCAACAACAAATAAGCCGCCAGCATCCCGGATGCCAATCCGACCAACACCCATCCGGCCCATTTAATCCGGTAAGGCAGAAATACAAGTTTGGGTCGGGATGGAAGATTGGTCTCCATGGGTCTATTCTTTTTTTGTACTCCCCGAAAGCACCAGTTTGGTAAGCAGGGAAAAATTCCTCTTTTCGTTTTCCGGAACATCCTTTATGAGTTCATTGGCCAGCGGTTCCCAGTCCGCCGCCAGCTGCCTGGTCTTGGCAGCAAGTTCGGCCGGGGTTTCCGGACAATCCAGATGGGTGGAACGTACCCCGTTCTTTGAGGCCACCCGTATCAGATCCTCCGGGTTGTCCATCATAGGACACGGCCGGAGCAGGTTACGGGAAAATGGTTTTGCCGCCCGGAACCGCTTGAAGAAGGGCGAGCGCAAGGCCTCCAGCAGGCTCATGTCATGGATGTTTGCATCCGAATAATGACAAAAAGCACAGGGCTCTACATCGCCATTTGCGTTGATGTGGGCAAACCCGTTGCCGGCCCCGACACATCCGTAGGCCTTGTGCCCGGAATTCATCAGGTCGATCAGCGTGAAATCATGCTTTTTGAAGTATGCATTGACCCTTTGCATCACCAGGGCGCGTTGTTCTGCAGAGCAGCAAAGGGAAACATCCGCATCGCTTCCAATTGGCAGGTAGTTGAACAGCCATCCGAACCAGGCCCCCTTTTCCTGCATGAAGTCCAGGAACGCATCCCCCGATACCTCCTCGTAATTTTTTGCGTGATAGCATGTCGAGAAGGCAAATCCGATATTCCTTTCACGGAGTATGTCCATCGCCCGCATGACCTTGTCATAGGTTCCTTTTCCCCGCCTGAAATCCGTTTGTTCCCGAAAACCCTCTATGCTGATGAACATATTCAGGTTGCCCAGCCGGGCCATCTCATCGGCAAACCACTCATCGATAAGGGTCCCGTTTGTAAACACTCCGAATGACAATTTTCGGTGCCTGGCGCACAGGCGGAGGATGTCATCCTTCCGGATCAGCGGCTCTCCCCCCGACATCAAAATATCTATGGTACCCAGGTGGGTGGCTTCCGTCAGCAACGCATCCATCTTCTCAAAGGAGAGCTCGCTTTTTTTCCGGTAGTCGGCAGCCCAGCAACCCTTGCATGACAAATTGCATGCACTCGTGGGATCCAGGAGCAAGTCACGGGGAATGGCGCAGCCGTACCTGGCATTGTTTACAATTTCCCTGAATGCCTGGTACCAACCGGCGGCGAACAGGAAGCTGAAGAAGTTCCTGGCGGCAAAAAAACGATTGCAGCGCAACACATAGTCCTTGTGATGCGGGAAAGGAGGAATTTTATGTGTCTCCCCCCTGATAACCAATTTCCTCATTTGCTCAAATGCCCCTTAGTTGTTGGCGCTGTTGTATATGGGAAAGTCCAGGATGGTCCCGTCGTCCAGTTCAAACTCAATGCCCACCATTCCCCAGCGGTGGTTGGCCCAATAGGTGGTCCGGGCAATGCCCATGGAATTGGTGGGCTCTTCCACCTCGATGACCTTGATTAACATCCATCCCCCCCAGAAATAATCGTCGTCCGTGGAACGGCTGACCACCTTGCGACTTCTGTTGTTGCCCTTCATCGGATAGGTGTCCCCCACCTTGGCGTTGTAATCCACGATTACTCCCGGATGAAAACCTTCCACACTTTCAATACCGTCGGTGGTGACCTTCATCTTCACACCGGTTACCGTCACGGTATTCCCGCTGATGGTTACCCCTGGAGCGTTTGACAGCATGTTTTTAATGGCGGCATTGGTCACTGTTGCCGATCCGGAATATTCCGAAACACCCTTCTCAAGGGCAACGACCTCAGCAATGGCATTGCTCACCCCAAAGCCTGAGGTGCCAGCGGTTTCAACGGTCACACCCACCTCGCCAATGGCGGACTGGGAACCCCCTATGGAAGTTTTTCCCTTCTCGCAGCCGGAAAAGGAAAGCACCAGTACTGAAAAAATAAGCACAAACGGAGCAGTTCTCATAAACAAGATTGGTTTTGGATTAAAAAATTGGTTTTAGAGCTTATGGCACCAAATGTAAGTATTTATCCTAAATCTTAAATGATCCCGTAGTAATTTAGTTTGAGTTTAAAGAACTAAATATGGGTTTAAATTAATATGCATTGTTTTACCTTCGCTTTGCCGATATTTGCTGCCTGGTTTATGCAATTCATAGTGGGTTTGTGAACCGATTAAGAACCATCCCATCTGACATCCCTAAATAAAACACCCCATATGCAAATAAGATATATAACCGCCCTTATCTTCTTTTTCTCTTTTCTCCTGGCTGGCTGCGGGTCTTTCAGGCAAAAGGACCACACGGAAACCCTGCATATCATCCATGCCGGCAGCCTGACCTACCCGGTCAAACAGATCAGCGAGGCTTTTCTTGAAGAGAAGCCCGGGGTCCGGATCCTCACCGAGGCCTGGGGCAGCAAGGCCGGTGCCAGGCGGGTCATGGAGCTGGAGACCCCCTGCGATGTGTTTCTTTCGGCAGATTACGTGGTGATCGAACAGATGCTAATCCCGGACCATGCCGGCTGGTACCTGCCCTTCGCTTCCAATGAGATGGCGATTGTTTATTCCGAAAATTCGCGGTATTCCGATGAGATAGATGCAGAGAACTGGTTCGAGGTGATGCTGAGGCCTGATGTGGCCATCGGACGGAGCGACCCGGACCAGGACCCATGCGGGGTCCGCGCCGTGTTCACTTCCATGCTGGCGGAAAAATATTATGGGGTAGGCGGACTGGCAGAAGAGCTGCTGGAAAAGGACAGGCAGAACATCCGGCCCAAGGAGACAGACCTGATCGCCCTGCTGGAAAGCAAGCATATCGACTACATCTTCCTGTACCGCAGTGTGGCACAGCAGCACAGGCTTCCATACCTTCGCCTGCCCCCTGAATTAAGCCTTGGAGACCCTGGGTTGTCTGACTGGTATGCACAGGTGGAGATACAAACGCTTGGCGCCACCCCGGGTTCACGCCTCACCGAAACCGGGCAGGCCATGGTTTATGGGCTAACCATTCCCTTTAAAAGCAAGAACCCAACGCTGGCCAAAGCCTTTGTTGAGTTCCTGCTGGATCCGGAAAAAGGGCAAAGAATCATGGAGCAGCTTGGCCAGCCGGGGATCTCCCCGGCACCGAACCCATGGTATGAGGCCATGCCTGAAGGGCTTCGAAGACTCGCACTTCCCTGTGAAGACCAATAAATTGGTCCGAATAACCTAAAATCGTACGGTGAGGCCACCCGTGAGCGCGCCCAGTGAGCCATATCCCCCTTCCACGAAAACGGCTAGGTTGTCCGAAAAATAATAACGGGCCCCGGCAACGGGTCCCACGAAAAGCCGGATCTGGTTACTGTAGTGATCCCCGAACCCGGACGTAGTGGAGCTGTAATTGCGCAGTTGCAAGCCGCCCATCAAGGTCACGTAAAGGTCAAGCTTTGTCTCGTCAATGTCGCCGTCGAGCAACTCATTTAAGATCCCCGTATAATGGAAACTGCCCCTAAGGCCCGCATGAATGAAGGTCCATGCATAATTCCAGTTCGTATGCCTGTAGTTCCAGCGGTTGAACCCTACGAACGGTCCTGCTGTAATGTATTCATGAAGTCCGATTTCAAGCGAGGCGCTGAGCGGCGGGAACCCTATGGTTCGAGAACCTGCCCACCCATAGCCGTAAGAGCCCACACTGATCCCGGCACTAAATAGTTTCACAGTACTGTAATCAACCGTCCCCCCGGCACTTTGTCCGACTGCAGGATTCTGGGCCACAAGGAATAGACCCAACACGATCATAAGTGCAATTTTTCTCATCTTATTCATTTTTTGGGTTAGTAAATCAGGTTTGACGCAAAAAAGTAAAGTTAATCAATAATCCAGTTCATTCTGCAATAAAAAATAGCCGGCACGGGGAATTAATCAGACAAAGATTCCCCGATCCGCAAAAGTGCAGGCAAAAGGAATTATCGTTTAACTTTGTGCTTAATGAGCGGAATTAAAACAAAAATAGCCTTTCATACCCTGGGATGCAAGCTGAATTTCAGTGAAACGGCCACCATTGGAAGAAAATTCGAAGGAGATGAATTTCAGACAGTGGGTTTTTCAGACACAGCGGATATCTACGTCATTAACTCATGCTCCGTAACCCGCAATGCCGAGAAGCGGTGCAAGACACTGGTGCGCCAAGCCATGAAAAGGAACCCGGAAGCCTGTGTGGCCGTAGTGGGTTGTTTCTCACAGATCAACCCGGAGGAGATCAGTGCCATTCCGGGAGTGAAGCTCGTGCTTGGAAATGCAGACAAGTTCAATCTGTTCGAGCATATAAAAAACCTCGCGGAAGTCCGGGACCAGAACCGGGACCAGGTCCAGGACCAGAACCAGAACCAGGACCAGGACCGGGACCAGGACCCGCCACCAAAAATACAGGACCCCACCGGTTTTGTGCCTTCCTGGTCTGAGGAGGGCCGGACCCGCTCCTTTTTTAAGATACAGGACGGATGCGATTACTTCTGCAGCTATTGTACCATCCCGCTGGCCCGGGGACGCAGCCGCAGCGACACCATCTCCGCCACCCTGCAGGTCGCTTCAGAGATCGCCAAAAGCGACATCCGGGAGCTGGTCCTGAGTGGGGTCAACATTGGGGATTTCGGGAAGTCGCACAATGAAAGCCTGGCAGGACTGTTGGGGGAGTTGGTGAGGATCGGCGGACTGCAAAGGATACGCATATCCTCGGTGGAGCCTGACCTGCTTCACGATGAACTTATCGGGATGGTGGCATCCGAGCCCAAACTGATGCCCCACTTTCACATCCCGCTGCAATCAGGCAGCGACCAGGTGCTGAAGGCAATGGGCAGAAGGTACGACACCAGACTCTTCGCCCAAAGGGTGGAAAAGATTCGCTCACTGATGCCCGGTGCATGCATTGCGGCGGACCTGATTGTGGGCTTTCCGGGGGAAACGACTGCCCTGTTTGAAGAAACCTACAGCTTTGTAAAAGAAACGGACATCTCCTATGTGCATGTCTTTACTTACAGCGAGCGGGAAAATACCCGGGCCCTGAAATTGCCCGGACAGGTCCCCGTGCCGCAACGGCAGGAACGCTCCAGGATCATGCATGGCCTGTCCGACGAAAAAAAGAAGGCATTTTACCTTCAAAACAAAGGCACCGCTGCACAGGTATTATGGGAAAAGGAACATGCGGACGGGTTTATGTATGGATTCACGGAAAACTACATCAGGGTCAAAACACCATTTGACCCGGCTTTGGCAAACCAGCTCAGGGAGGTTTATCTGAACATATTGGGGGATGATATGGTTTACATGAACGGGGACTTACACCAGTCAG